>NZ_FNQT01000010.1 GCF_900107665.1 Haloplanus vescus | reverse complement strand
TTCTTCGATGCCCGGTCGGGCGGGTGGTCGAACCGATACCTTGGACGGCAGTAGTGTGGTGGGCCTCCCGTGTGGGAGGTCCCGATCAGTAGGAGGTGATCCAGCCGCAGATTCCCCTACGGCTACCTTGTTACGACTTAAGCCCCCTTGCGGAGCCCAGATTCGACACGGGTAACCGTGCCTCATCCGGACCCCACTCGGGTGCTTTGACGGGCGGTGTGTGCAAGGAGCAGGGACGTATTCACCGCGCGCTGCTGACACGCGATTACTACCGAATCCAGCTTCATGAGGGCGGGTTTCAGCCCTCAATCCGAACTACGACCAAGTTTAGGAGATTACCGTCCTCTCTCGAGGTTGGAACCCATTGTCTTGGCCATTGTAGCCCGCGTGTAGCCCAGCACATTCGGGGCATACTGACCTACCGTTGCCCGTTCCTTCCTCCGTGTTAGCCACGGCAGTCTTCCTAATGTACCCACCCGGCCGAAGCCGGTGCTGGCAATTAGGAATGCGGGTCTCGCTCGTTGCCTGACTTAACAGGACGCCTCACGGTACGAGCTGACGGCGGCCATGCACCTCCTCTCAACAACTCTGGCAAGGTCATCAACCTGACCGTCATTACTGTTGTCGATGCTGGTGAGATGTCCGGCGTTGAGTCCAATTAAACCGCAGGCTCCTCCGGTTGTAGTGCTCCCCCGCCAATTCCTTTA
Organism: Haloplanus vescus; assembly: GCF_900107665.1. NCBI lineage: Archaea > Methanobacteriati > Methanobacteriota > Halobacteria > Halobacteriales > Haloferacaceae > Haloplanus > Haloplanus vescus. Next base: position 866 of record NZ_FNQT01000010.1, on the reverse strand, counting down.
AGTTTCATCCTTGCGGACGTACTTCCCAGGCGGTCTGCTTAGCGGCTTCCCTACGGCACAGCACCCACTCGTAGTGGGAGCCACACCTAGCAGACATCGTTTACGGCCAGGACTACCCGGGTATCTAATCCGGTTCGAGACCCTGGCTTTCGTTCCTCACCGTCGGATCCGTCTTCCCAACATGCTTTCGCTATCGGTGGTCCGTCCAGGATTACAGGATTTCACTCCTACCCAAGACGTACCTGTTGGGTCTTCCGGTCCCAAGCCACACAGTTTCCACCGGACGCCCGCCAGTTAGGCTGGCGGATTTCCCGATGGACTTGTGTGGCCGGCTACGAACGCTTTAGGCCCAATAAAATCGGCCATCACTCGAGCTGCCGGTATTACCGCGGCGGCTGGCACCGGTCTTGCCCAGCTCTTATTCCACTACCACCTTACGGTAGTGAAAAGCGAGGACTGTATGCCCTCGCACTCGGGGTCCCCTTATCGCACTTGCGTGCAGTGTAAAGGTTTCGCGCCTGCTGCGCCCCGTAGGGCCCGGAATCTTGTCTCAGATTCCGTCTCCGGGTTCTTGCTCTCACAACCCGTACCGATTATCGGCACGGTGGGCCGTTACCCCACCGTCTACCTAATCGGCCGCAGCCACGTCCTACAGCGTCGGAACGTTTGCACGTCTCGGCTATTCCAGCGCGAGACGGGTATGAACTATTAGCCTCAGTTTCCCGAGGTTATCGTTCTCTGTAGGGTAGTTTGGCCACGTGTTACGGAGCTATTTGCTACGAGTGTGAACTCGTACAACTAGCATGGCTAAATCGGACCCCGATAGCAATGGCCTCCGGCAGGATCAACCGGAATGGTCTCACTCC
>NZ_FNQT01000009.1 GCF_900107665.1 Haloplanus vescus | reverse complement strand
ACCATCGGGCGCGCTCGATATCTTTTCGAGCGCGTACCGCCCCAGTCAAACTGCCCGGCTACCGGTGTCCTCCGCCAGGAGTGAGAGTCGCAGTCACTACCGGGTAGTATTTCAATGATGGCTCGGTGGCCCGCTAGCGCGGGTACCTGTGTAACGCCTCCTACCTATGCTGCACAGTAGCGACCACGTCTCAGCGACAGCCTGCAGTAAAGCTCTATAGGGTCTTCGCTTCCCCTTGGGGGTCTCCAGACTCCGCACTGGAACGTACAGTTCACCGGGCCCAGCGTTGGGACAGTGGCGCTCTCGTTGATCCATTCATGCAAGCCGCTACTGAAGCGGCAAGGTACTACGCTACCTTAAGAGGGTCATAGTTACCCCCGCCGTTGACGGGTCCTTCGTCCGATTGTACTCGGTGTTCAGATACCCGCACTGGGCAGGATTCAGTGACCGTACGAGTCCTTGCGGATTTGCGGTCACCTATGTTGTTACTAGACAGTCGGAGCGCCCGAGTCACTGCGACCTGCTCTTCTCCAGAGCAGGCATCCCTTATTGCGAACGTACGGGACTAACTTGCCGAATTCCCTAACGCCGGTTGCTCCCGACGGGCCTTGCCTTTCGCCGGCAGAGCACCTGTGTCGGATCTCGGTACGATCACTACTCTCGTCTTTTCACGGGCTCTAGGTACGACCGACTTGCGCTGTCTCAGAGTTTGGCCGCTTCGTGCCGTTACGGCTTCCACGGCGGTATCTGATTAGACCGGGCGAAAGCCCGGTTCGGTTGTCCCCAAAGCGTCGACTTTCAATGAGTAGTGGTGCTGGAATATTAACCAGCTTCCCTGTTGTCTCAGTCGAGTTACGGTGAGACTTAGGATCGACTAACCCTCGGCTGATTGACAGTGCCGAGGAACCCTTGCTCGTAAGGCCGTCGGGGGTCACACCCGACTCTCGCTGCTACTATGACCAGGATTATCGTCACTGCTCGGTCCACACGAGATCTATCCCGCGCTTCCGTCCGAGCAGAGTGCCAGCCTACGCAATTGTCCTGTAACGGACATGGGTAGGTCTCGGTGGTAGACTTGAGCCCCGATCATTTTGGGCGCCCCGAACCTCGGCCGGTAAGCTGTTACGCTTTTCTTGGAGGGTAGCTGCTTCTAAGCTCACCTCCCGGCTGTCTAGGGCTCGGGACCACCTTCGATCGCACTTAGTCTACACTTGGGGACCTTAACCTACCGCTGGGTTGTCTCCCTTATGGTGCACAGGCTTACCCCGCACACCGGACTCCCTTCGTCTGCGGCGTCCGCAAGTTCGGAGTTCGACAGGATGGCCGACTCCTCTCGGAGGCGGGTCATCCAATCGGTAGCTCTACCTCGCGGACTACCTCTGAAGAGGTCATGCTTCGACATGTTTCGGCTGGAACCAGCTGTTGCCGGGTTCGATGGGCCTTTCACCCCTACGCATAGGTCACGGGAGGGTATTGTAGGACACCACCCCTAACGGGCCTCCACGTACCTTTCGGCACGCTTCACCCTGCCCACGCGTAGATCACCCGGTTTCGGGTCGCATCCGCTTGACTCCCCGCGCTTGAACACGGTGGCCCTGGTCGTAAGACTGCGGCCGTATCGGTTTCCCTGTGCCTTCCTCGATAGTCGAGTTAGGCTTGCCAAGCAAATGCACTCCCTGGTTCGTTTTTCAAAACGCACGACGGAACATCGGCTTCCCACGAGTCCTACTAGTGGCTCGCGCCACGGTCGTTTATCGTGGGACCTTGTATGCCCCGTCGCTCGATCGCCAGCTGAGTTCAGGCTCTATTGCAGTTCCCTTCTCGGGATACTTTTCAGCGTTCGCTCACGCTACTTGTTCGCTATCGGTCTCGAGGAGTGTTTAGCCTTCCCGGTTGATGCCCGGGACGTTCACGAGGAATATCCAATCCCCGCTAGTCTGGAACTGACTCACGTTGTACT
>NZ_FNQT01000008.1 GCF_900107665.1 Haloplanus vescus | reverse complement strand
ACGTCTACGCCAACTTCGACACCCACGTCTACGCCAACTTCGACACCCACGTCTACGCCAACTTCGACACCCACGTCTACGCCTGAGTGTTCACCACCTTATCCGGGGGGAAAACCTGACAAGTGCAAATAGGTAGAATAGGATCAGTCCCATAGCGCTAAGTTTGGACTGCTCGGATTATTCTCCGTTCACAATTTGTGAGCGCCACGACAAGTTGAAGGCATAGTCCGTCGATAGTGGGCGCTGGCTCACGCCGAAATGCGCCCGCGTATCCGACGGTCGATGCCCCACCCGATGCCGAGACTGCCGGCAATCACGAGGAGACCGAGCCACGAGAGTATCGCCTGATTGAGAAGGGATAACGGAATTCCGACGGCGAACAGGCCCCACTGTAGGGATTCACGCGTCTCTCCATTTCGGTAATGAGAGATGACCGGGACGAGAAGACACAGTCCGCTGAGCACCCCGATGAGAAGGCCCATCGAGACGCGATACTCACCGAGTGCCAGCATCGGGGCGTCGGAAATCACGAGGGCACCCACACCGACGAGTACGAGGAGGATTCCGGGGCGGAAGAGAGTGGGCTCACTGGAGGGCATTGCATCCTGCAGTGACGATGGCCGTGACAAAAATGTATGTTACCGAATTTAGAGTCGAGAGATGGCCGTGATTGAGGTACTTTCGCCACCGTGTGGATCATCTCTCCCCTCCGCTGTATATTATATTCTAGAAATATCCTGAGCGAGTAAAACGTCTGACGCCGGCGGGCATTTTAAGGCGCCGCAAGGAGATTCATCGGTCAAGGCACAAGACAAGCTAACCGCTCATAGCGTTGGGGAAGAACCCCAGCCCGAACTGGCATTCGGACTGGGGAATAAGGTATGGATGGGAGTCCGTACCTCTTCTTCCGCAACCCATGGACAAAACGTTTGCCCCTCATCGTGAGCTGCGCGTAGCGTCAGCGCTGTCTGTTGGCGCGATGAGAGGGGCGAGCATACCCATGGGCACGACGGCCCGTCGAGCCGTCAGCGCGCAAGGTCGGCGTCCGCCCCCTAATGGACGAGGACACTACTGGTTCCCCCGAGAGCGATGCTCGCCCCCAGTCCGACCCGCGATACTCCGTCGTCGGTTGTCGACGCTGTCAGAGCCACTGGATCGTCAATAATCTCGATCTTCACGAGCAGGTTCAGTGTGCCAGTTGTGGCGCTGTCTGGCAGACCGATCGGCTCCAGCCCCGCGCACAGGCTGACGACCCCGACGTCGCTCGTGAACTTCGGGCACGTATCCTTGCTGATCGGGCTGGCGAAGCCGACCGCTACGCGGCCGTCGATGACTACGGTGTCCTCGAGGAGCAGGTCTCTGAGTACTTTGGCCGGCAGGAGGCGCTCTTCGCTACCGACGCCGATGCACAGCTGGCTGAACACCGGCAACAGTTCGAGACACTCGCGGATGCATACCTCGAGCAGGAATCACGGCGCTTCGAATCTGCCGCCGAAGCCTATCTCGCCCGTCGCGACCGGTGGCTCGAAGCAGAAGCTGAGGCTGTCCTCGGCCAGAGTGACCAGCGCTACGCCGACGCTGTCACCGAGGAGGTTGACCAGGATCTCTTCGATATCGACGTCGACGAGGCGTCCGTCACCCTTGCTCGTCCGGGACAGGCCCGTGTCGACGCCGTTCAGCTCACTCGCGTCGGCCCCCAAGTGAGCGACTGGCTCCCCGACCTCTGGACACAGTTGCTTCCCCAGACGACCGACCTTGCTCGGGAGATCGCGGACGAACACGATGGTTCCGACGCTACCGCTCTCGCTGAGGCCTGTGGTGTTCCGATAGCCGTTACGACTGGAGATCACCAGGAGGCGATCGCCGCCGCCCAGCAGTACGTCACGCTCCTCGCCGCACACACCCGCGCTGAGACGGCCGCTAGCGACGCCCAGAACGAGGACCGTCGAGAGGCTCTTACGGCCATCGGGACTGGCCAAGACCCTCTCAACAGCGGGCTGGACGCACTCGTGGCTGGCCCTCTCGCGCTACATGCTCAGCGCGATCGAACGATCCCGATTACGCTCACCCTTGACCCTGCTTCGTGGCAGGAGGCCCCGAAATCGACGCGGGAGCGTGCGCTGAAGATTCTTACCTACCTTGCAACGGTCTTCGACGTTCGGGTGGTGTGTTGCTCGCAAGCAGCCGAACGCGCGCTCCGAGAGCACTCCGAATGGGTGGCGGCACATCTTACTGAACCCGAGGACGGGTCCCGACAAGATGTGAGTGCTGAGGATGACACAGGAACGTCCCACGCGGCCTACGAGGCCGCCCAGCAGTTCGCGCCAGGCGATGGGCATCTTCGGGTCGTCGACGCGCTCCGCGACGCTGAGTCGCGCCAAGCACGGACTCTTGCCGACGATCCCGATGTCGACCTTGCAGCCGGTAGTATCAGCGCGTACCTCGGTCGTCTCGAGACCGCAGGGTTCGTCGATATCGACCGCTCCGGAACGTACCACGTAGTCTCGCTGACGCCGTTAGGCGACGCTCTCTCGACGTTGATCACCGAGGACTACGATGTCCGCCACCCCGAACAGGCCGCACTTATCGAAACGTCCTCCCGTCTTAGCGCCCCCCGACAGGATCTCACAAGTACAGTGTATCGCGCCGGGGAGGCGTCTTCCCCACCCCCCGGTGACCCCGCCGACGGCGGTGGCTCTCCTCCCACACCGGAGGAGTGGCTCACCGCGACCGGTAAGATCGAGGACGGTGCCGACTACGTGCAGTGGCTCGGTGGACCAGAATCCGGCGGTGTAATGGACAGCTGGGGCATGCACAGCCGGCTGACAGCACCTGTTCGTGAACAGGGGGTGACACTCGTCGATCACGAGATCGATGCGCTCGACGACGGCCGTGTCGGCTACCTCTCCTGTTTCGATGACACCACACTTGCAGTCGTTCAGTGGGGCGGCCCGCTGGCAACCTTGGTACGTCTCTCGTCGATCTTACTCAGTGACAAAGCGTGGGCGCGGCTTCTGAATCGGCAGGCCCTGGGTGATGACCTCCAGGAAGCGTACGACGGTGCATTTGATGACGCCGTTGAGGACGTCCTTCGATACGCGTCGCAGGTCGGCTGGCTCGGCGAAGAGCAGGAAACGTGGGCGGGGCTTCGTGACCGGCTCCAACACGTACGCGATGGGGTCCTCCGCCGACTGGGTGAGCTGGACGATGGCGATACGGAAGCCCGAACGGAACTGTTCAAAGACGCCCACGGCCTGTTCGCGACGGCGACGCATCTCTACGCTGCCGCTGGCCTCGACCTCCAGATCACCGTTCGACTCCCGGACGTTGACCAACTCCGACGGAACTCGCAGCGCCTCCGCAGCTTTACGCAGTTCTTCCGACATACGATCCCGAAATCGGCCGGCTACGGGACTCACAACGCCTATCGAAACCTGATCGAGGACCGCGAACCCAAACTCAAGCGCCGGATGAGCGTGGACTTCGATCCGACCGAGCCCCTCGCCGATCTAGTCGCCGACTGGGTCATCGTCGGCCCTGACGCATCAGTGCTCCAGCCGGAGCTCCGCGGTGCTCTCGAAGCGGCGAACGACGACGTCCGCGAAGCGATCGCCCAGGGCGACGAGGAAACCTTCGGGCTCTCGGTCCCGGTCCATGTGGCGAACGCCTACCCTGGCATTCGTGCCGTTCTCGAAACACACCTCGAACGCAAAGGATTCCAAGCGAGTTCAGAACTCCGGGAACTCACTCATGTTCTCCAGTCCGTGCTCGCCACCGATGATCGGGGGGCGAGCCCCTACGATGTCGCTACTGTCTGTCTCCACCTTGCGGCGGCCACTCATGACAGCCAAACCCTTGGGGTCACGGACCTAGAACATGGTCTCGCACAGCTTCCATCGGACCGTCTCGTCCCGACGCTCCCGCCGTCGGCACGTCGGCTCCTCCAGACGATCCTTGAGGCGAGTGAACCGCTTTGTACGAGCCAACTCGTCGACGAAGCTGGTATCTCCCAGCGTTCTTACGACCGCCATCGGGAGGTGCTTGAGGCAGTCGGCTTCCTCGACCAAGACGACGAGAGCCGATGGGAATCCCGACTGATCCCGTGGTGGTCGCCGTTTTGGACGCCCGTTCCAACGCCGGGGACCCCTGATACTGTCGACGAAGCTCTCGTTGCGATCTGTGAGGATCTTGGTCTCGTCAACGATGTGGGTGACAGATCGTCGTCCCCCCAATCTGGGAATCTATCTGGACGACAGAGTGACCGAATCGGCCCAATCGTCCGGGCACATTTTGATGCTATAGAAACAACGGATTCGTCTCAAACAGCGAGCATTCAGATCGGCCCGCTCCCACCTGGTGCTGACGACACTCAATCCACGCTGGCATGATATGTTAGATCGAGGCTGAATTCTCGAGAGTATCCATTGAGGGAGTCACACAACGGTCCGCGTACTCGGTTCTCTACTCCCGGATTCGTTCAGGATCACCTAGTGATACGATATGAAAACGGGGACATGCCGCGCAGAACGCGGCGGGACGAGGGGCATGTCGCGGCGACGCGATGGTCTCAGTTAATCATGCCACTGTGTCGATGCTGACTCTCGGATTGGGCCAATCCGAAAGCCATGCATTCTATTTTCAAGTTGTTATCATAAATCTTGGTATGGTATAGCATGATTTCCGGCAGATGGACGACCGTCGAGAGACGTGTCGGTAGCTGTCGTGAGTGTCTTCGGTAGTGGAAGGACGACAACTACACGCCTTGAAAATGGAGGTCATATCCACGTTGATCACCCCTTCTTATCAGCCTACTCTGCGATCGTCTCACTCTTCAGAGGGCAGACGGCGACACCCCGACCGTCGAGTGTAAATACTCGAAATCAGGAATTAGAGTGCTTGTATGAACCGAAACTATTTCCGGTATCCATTTTGAGTCTTGGGATACCCCCCGTACCGTCAGGTTCTGGACCGTCTCGAGTCATCCTTACTCACTTCCCGGTTTCCCGACGTACTCTGATTTCATCGTTCCATTATCACGATAGTAGCGATAGAAGTACGGGCCGTGCATATCTTGGGGATTCCCGCTGGCGCATTTGCAGCTGTTGTCGCCGCATTTGACCTTCTCTTTGACGACAGTTCCCTTCCCTGACTCATCGGGCTCGTCGACGGGTTCGGCTATCTCGGGAAGCTCGTCGGTGTCAACCGGCTGTTCGCGATACTTGATGAGTGCCTTGACGTAGGATTGGATCTCTCGAAGCGTCTCCGTATTCTGTTTCGGGAGTCCCTCCGCGAGATACTTCGGGAGAGAGTCAGGCGGTGATGGCTGCTCCATACCTTATGTAACAAATTGCGCCTTATTAACCTTCATATGACACATAAGGTGATCGGATCCCCAACCGCTGTGAGCTATGCGGCGAGTACTCGAGGTCGTAGGAACAATTTCTCTATCTTGTATCAGTTGGCAGATCTATTGCGGCGGCTTACTGGACGTATCGGAGGCTAAGCTTCAACCTGACGAGAGTTCGTCTGAAACTGTACCAAGCCGGTCATCACAAGACCAGCAATCGCGAAGCTTCAACCCCAGTAGGGTTCGTCTGAAACATCACTATCGCCAGCCGAGTTGGTCGCCCGCACACGGCTTCAACCCCACGAGGGTTCGTCTGAAACGGGTTGATGCCCTTCATGTGATAGAGCACCTGGAAGCTTCAACCCCACGAGGGTTCGTCTGAAACTGAGATATTCGCGGCAGTCCGCTTTCGTCCAGTCGTGCTTCAACCCCACGAGGGTTCGTCTGAAACTTGATAACAGTCTTCTGGAGGCTCTCCTACTTCATGCTTCAACCCCACGAGGGTTCGTCTGAAACGTGGCGGACGAACTTGTAGCCGTCCACGTTGTGCCAGCTTCAACCCCACGAGGGTTCGTCTGAAACACGTGGGCGGCAACATCGACCCGTCCGACCCCGTGGGCTTCAACCCCACGAGGGTTCGTCTGAAACCGCCGCGAGTGACCTCCGTGTCGTCACGGACGATGCTTCAACCCCACGAGGGTTCGTCTGAAACGGCGCGCTCGCAACTCCAGACGGTCGGCAACGAAGACGCTTCAACCCCACGAGGGTTCGTCTGAAACACGGCCTCGGAGCGGCCGCGGCGGTCGCGGCCCTCGGCTTCAACCCCACGAGGGTTCGTCTGAAACCTCGTGGGCGCCGAACTCGACCCACTCCATCGACGTGCTTCAACCCCACGAGGGTTCGTCTGAAACGCGACGTGCCAGGTGCCGCCGTTGGTGAGCACGCGGCTTCAACCCCACGAGGGTTCGTCTGAAACCGCCCCGTCACAATAGTATTATGGTCGGTATCAACGCTTCAACCCCACGAGGGTTCGTCTGAAACAATTGCCACCGGCGGGCTACCAGCCGACGTCCTCGAGCTTCAACCCCACGAGGGTTCGTCTGAAACCATCTCGACGCTCGGGGACGGCAACGCGTCGGCGATGGAGCTTCAACCCCACGAGGGTTCGTCTGAAACCCTGTTCAACCCGGAGACAGGGTTGATGTATCTCGGCTTCAACCCCACGAGGGTTCGTCTGAAACGACTCGCCCATCGATGTGGGAGGGATGCCGGAGCCGGCTTCAACCCCACGAGGGTTCGTCTGAAACGTGCGCCCCCGACTTCGTCGCGGACCACTTCCCCGAGCTTCAACCCCACGAGGGTTCGTCTGAAACGATCTCAATTCGTCCGTCGTTGATACGGCAGTTGGCTTCAACCCCACGAGGGTTCGTCTGAAACGCACACGGTCTCATCGACTCGATGGACGCCCCGCGAGCTTCAACCCCACGAGGGTTCGTCTGAAACTAACTCGTGGCGACGTGCGCGGGTGTCTCTCATGCGCTTCAACCCCACGAGGGTTCGTCTGAAACCGGCTCGAAGACGCAAAGGGGGGCAGAACGTGGCGGGCTTCAACCCCACGAGGGTTCGTCTGAAACTCGTGGCGCTTAAGGTCAAATGGAGCGTCGGCGGTGCTTCAACCCCACGAGGGTTCGTCTGAAACTATAGCGGGCGTCGGTCGCATCCGCGCCGAAGTTGCTTCAACCCCACGAGGGTTCGTCTGAAACAGAGCGACGATAGGCAGTATGGCCTATACGCACTTGCTTCAACCCCACGAGGGTTCGTCTGAAACTGAGCGCCCCCGTCACCTACGACTGGGATGAAGTTGAGCTTCAACCCCACGAGGGTTCGTCTGAAACGGCATCAGACGACCACCTCGGGACGCTCAGGGTCGCTTCAACCCCACGAGGGTTCGTCTGAAACGCGTCTCCCTCACGGTGGAATGTGACGGGTCGATGGCTTCAACCCCACGAGGGTTCGTCTGAAACAACACACCTGCAACCTCGCCCCCGGTGATTAGCCATGCTTCAACCCCACGAGGGTTCGTCTGAAACAACGTAGTTGACGACGTATAGATTTATGTTGATTGCTTCAACCCCACGAGGGTTCGTCTGAAACGTCTGCATCTTGCCCGGCCACGACTCTTGGACGTCGCTTCAACCCCACGAGGGTTCGTCTGAAACAATGGCAGAGTGACAAGAGCTGCAACGTATTGTGAGCTTCAACCCCACGAGGGTTCGTCTGAAACCGCAACAGCTCCATATGCCGCGTAAGCGTTTCCGCGCTTCAACCCCACGAGGGTTCGTCTGAAACCGGGCTCTTCGAGAAGCACCCCGTCGCGGGGCAGGACGAGGCTTCAACCCCACGAGGGTTCGTCTGAAACGGCGAACGTGCTGGGCTTTCTCGTGGCCGTCACCTGGCTTCAACCCCACGAGGGTTCGTCTGAAACGGTTATAGTACCTCGTGGGCCACCGACAGAAAGCTTCAACCCCACGAGGGTTCGTCTGAAACTGTATCGAGTATCGTACCTGTTCCTGCTCGTTTTCGGGCTTCAACCCCACGAGGGTTCGTCTGAAACATCCCGAAGGTGCAGGGGATGGAAATGGCTCCCGACGAGGCTTCAACCCCACGAGGGTTCGTCTGAAACTGTATCGAGTATCGTACCTGTTCCTGCTCGTTTTCGGGCTTCAACCCCACGAGGGTTCGTCTGAAACATCCCGAAGGTGCAGGGGATGGAAATGGCTCCCGACGAGGCTTCAACCCCACGAGGGTTCGTCTGAAACTGGCTTCGCCCCGAGGAGGTCGACGACCTGCTCGACGCTTCAACCCCACGAGGGTTCGTCTGAAACGTCGGTGGTGCGCGACCGTCTGCCCCTCGTGGCGGATGCTTCAACCCCACGAGGGTTCGTCTGAAACACCTATTTACCTGAAGCCCCCGTACGTCTATTCGTGCTTCAACCCCACGAGGGTTCGTCTGAAACCTTCCAGCGATTCCCGAGCGTTCGTCGAGGTGGCTCGCTTCAACCCCACGAGGGTTCGTCTGAAACTGCCGCGGCCGGGACCCGCGACCATCTCGTTCACAGCTTCAACCCCACGAGGGTTCGTCTGAAACGAAGTGGGCGAGGCGGCGGCGTCGCTATTCTCGCTCGCTTCAACCCCACGAGGGTTCGTCTGAAACAACGCGCCAAGCGCGCCATCGCCGAACGGTTGGTGCTTCAACCCCACGAGGGTTCGTCTGAAACGAGGCCACGCGCTACTTCCAGGAGGCGTTCCCGGACGCTTCAACCCCACGAGGGTTCGTCTGAAACTTTTGCACCACCACGGACGTCAAGCGGAGGGTGGGGGCTTCAACCCCACGAGGGTTCGTCTGAAACACCCGATCCTCGGTTCCGTCGTTGCGAGGAGATCGTGCTTCAACCCCACGAGGGTTCGTCTGAAACAACACCGGCGCGGTGCGGTCGAAGCAGTACATCAAGCTTCAACCCCACGAGGGTTCGTCTGAAACTTTCTCGACGTGGACGGAGCGATAGACCTCACCCTCGCTTCAACCCCACGAGGGTTCGTCTGAAACCGACGACCGGGCCGGACCGGGGTGGCCCGGAAATAGCTTCAACCCCACGAGGGTTCGTCTGAAACGACACCAGTGTCCAGCCAAACCAGAGCAGCCACGCTTCAACCCCACGAGGGTTCGTCTGAAACATGTCTCGGTGAGGTGCAGCCTGACGACTCTGACCGGGCTTCAACCCCACGAGGGTTCGTCTGAAACTCCCTGTCTGCCCCGAGAACGCGGGGGGATGCCGATGCTTCAACCCCACGAGGGTTCGTCTGAAACGTGGATTTGCTGATATTTGGTGACGACAAGGCGGCTTCAACCCCACGAGGGTTCGTCTGAAACGGTGACTGGAGAAGGGACGCTCATCAAATCGGGATGGCTTCAACCCCACGAGGGTTCGTCTGAAACCGAGTCAGGACTTGTGGGGCGTTCTGTTCATCGCGGGCTTCAACCCCACGAGGGTTCGTCTGAAACTCACTCCACCCGATTGACGACCTCGATCAACTGGAGGCTTCAACCCCACGAGGGTTCGTCTGAAACACAGTCCCGCTGGTCGTCGCTCTCTGACAGTTCGCTTCAACCCCACGAGGGTTCGTCTGAAACGTGCATCACGAGCTCAGGATGCCGGCGGCGAATCTCGCTTCAACCCCACGAGGGTTCGTCTGAAACATTATCTAAATCGGGGCGCACCCGCGTCGAAAACACGCTTCAACCCCACGAGGGTTCGTCTGAAACGCCGTCGAATTTCGTCACGCCGTCGATGTTAATTTGGCTTCAACCCCACGAGGGTTCGTCTGAAACCACGGCCGCCCCGATTTGGCCCGGCAGACGGCGGACGCTTCAACCCCACGAGGGTTCGTCTGAAACGTCGCGCCTTCGAGGGTCGTTTGTCCCCCACCACCGCTTCAACCCCACGAGGGTTCGTCTGAAACATGATGCGGTCGGACGTGACCGACTGGACCCCGGTGCTTCAACCCCACGAGGGTTCGTCTGAAACCATGCCACATTTCGGGGGCATACGCCTGCTAACGCATAGATACAGTAAAGAGCTTCCGTCAACCCTCAATAGGCCGTATTCCCCGTGGGGGTCGACGGAACTCGCTATAGAAATCGCTGGTCTTCGGTCGGATCGTCGCCATACACCGTTCGATTCAGAAGTGTATCGGAGGATAATTCATAGATGATTGTTGACTCACCGGGATTTAGCAGGTCATCGACCTCGTTTTTCAGCGTCGCCAGATCGCCTTCTGAGATTTCACCTTCGAGTACTGAGTTCTGGACATGGGTCAAGTACCGTCGGCCGAGCTTGAGGGCCTTCTGCGTACGGTCGGCCTCCAAATCGTAGACCATCACGACGTACATGTTACCACCACCGTTGGAACGGATCGTATTCCTCACCAGTGAGTAGGTGTTTCTTCAGTTTGTAGGCTTCAAGTCTCATGAGGTATTGATAGCTAACTTTTCGGTTCAGCGATGGATGTTCAACAGTTCGCTCTAGTGTTTCCTCGAACGCCTTCGTGTACGTTTTTCGCCCGGACTCGTTCAGTAGACAGGAGCCGAGTTCCGTCTCAAAGTCGGTATCCGAAATCTGGTTTCGGTTCACTAGCCGGAACAGGACTCGATCAGCGAGTACTGGTTTGAACAGGTCGGCGATATCGAGCGATAACGAGTACCGTCGTTCCCCTGGCTCGTGGAGGTAGCTGATCGTCGGATCGAGTGCAGTCGCCCGGATCGCCGAGACGCAGTTGGCATAGACCAGCGAATTGCCGAATGAGATGAGACTGTTAATCTCGTTGGGTGGTGGATTGTACTCCCGTCGGCTGAGCTGGAATTCGCTTGGAAGGATCTCGTTGAAACTCCGGTAATAGGCTTTTCTCGCCGTTGCCTCGACACCCAGTAGTTCATCAACTGGAAGCGATTCGTTGACCCGTGCGGCCGCAGCCTCCAGATCCTCAATGACATCGTCGAGATCGTAATCCCGACCGTTGTAGTAGACGACGTTCGTCCGCATATTGTGGATGCTCCCTCGCACAATCGCGGCGGCGAGCTGGCGTCGGTGCTCGCTATCCTCGTAGGCGCGTACTTGGTTGACGACAGTCTTTCCCGAAGTCTGACCGCGCTTCGGCATCACCGACCCCGAGTAGTAGTCTTCCCAGCCGAAGACGTGGAGTGCGACCGTGCGATCGTTGAGAAACGACATCAGTCGCGTGTTGAAATCGATCTGGCCGTGGAGGAAGAACGCCTCGGCGTTCTCGACTGGAATGTACTGTTTTTCGCCGCCGTCGTCGGGTACGAGTCTGAGCGTGTCGTCGCTTCGTTCGAGTCGGCCGTCGGAAAAGACGTGGTAGTTTCGATCCATGATTAACACCAACAGAAATCGTGGTACGCACACGAGTCACAGAACGGTTTCTCCTCCGCTGGTGGCGGGGAGGACTGTTCGACGACGTCGTGAATCCCGCGGATCGCTGTTTCGACTTTCTCTACCCGTTCGTCGGTGAGGTCGACCGGCTCCCGTTTGCGTTCTCGGGGATGGGCCAAGATGCCGTCTCGCTGGATGTCGGCCACATGGTTGAGATACCAGAGGTAGTACGACAGCTGCATCTCGGCTGGCTCGGTCAGCGTTGAGGAGGGTTTCACCTCGACGACCCGACCGTCATCCAACAGATCGAGTGAGATCATCCCAAGACTGAGGTTCTCTCGTTTGTCGCTGTAGGCCGTGTCGTCAACGCGAGTACCGCGAACGACTGTCGGGTTCTCGCGGTCGATTTCGAGATTTCGGCTCTCGAACCAGAGTTCGCGCTTGCAGACGTAGTAGTACTGCATCATCACACCTGTGACTCGAAACGGTTCGTCGACCGGCTCGCCGCGGGCCGTTGCCAGTAGGCGCTCGACTGGATCTGTGTTGGTCATATAATCCGTCTCTCTGCGGTACTGTCCGGAATAACGAAGCCAGTGTTCTGGTCGAAATACTGGCTCAATCCGTGTTCGCGGACATCGAGACACAGTACATCCGTATCCTCGTGAACCTGATTCAGTTGTCCGATTTTTTCCTCCTTATCGGATTCACCACGGTAGATCGGCATCGACACGCGTAGCTCTTTGAGTTCATCCATCAGTCGACGAACACGGTCGAACTCGTAGTGCTTCCACGCATCACGTACCTGTTCTACCTGTCTCCGTTCGGCTTCAGTACGACAAATGATGATGTCCACTGCGTTTCGCTGATCGATCAGCGATAGCTCTCTCAATTTATCTCCACGTAGATCGTCGATATACTCGACGTATTCCTGTTTACCGACGTTTTTGTCGGCGTGCAGTCGTCGATAATATTCTGTGACCGCTGTGCGGGCAACCGCTGTCTCCGAAAGGGGAGTATCAGCTTCACGTACAGAATCTAACGTTTCGGCTGCAACGGGAAGCAGTGTCGCTCCGCGGTTATAGACTGCCTCTGCCGGCGTTTTTTTCTGCTCATCCGGAACATCGAGCCACCAGATGACGACCCGCCCTTGTTCTCGTTCAAACGACCGATTACAGCGACCGGCCGCTTGGACGATACTGTCGATTGGAGCCAAGTCACGGTAGACGCGGTCGAAGCTGATGTCAACACCGGCCTCCATGAGTTGCGTTGAGACTGTGATGAGACCGTGTTCGTCGTCGGTGAGCTCTTTCGCTGTTTCGATGAGTTTGAGCCGATCTAGCGGACGGAGGCGCGTCGAGAGGTGGAGTATCGATGCATCGCTTTGGTCTTTGACGCGATCAGCGAGGGCTTCCGGATCGATGTTAACTGTCGTATCGGCAGTATCGAGTTCGTCGGCATAGATATTCCCAACACTCAGGAGTGAACCTCGGGAACCGGTTAGTTCGTCAAAGAGTGCGCGCGCACTGTCGATTGTGTTGCAGACGGCAAGCGTTGACGCTCCAGCATCGACCGCACTGAGCAGTTCGGCTCCTGCGTCGGGGTATGCTTTCGGCTCGGATTGGGTTTCGATATATCGTTCGGCCGATACATCGAGTTCGTACTGAACGCGTTCGGTCGCCTCAAAGTATACATCCGGATCATCGACCAGTTCGCTTACGTTGTCTATTCGCTCGGTTGCTGCATCGAACAGCTGTGGCTGCGTGGCGGTCATAGCGATCACCGTCGCGTTGTACTGTTCGGTAAGCATTGTAACGAGGCGAGGGACAAGCTTCCACCAGTCAAGTGGTAGACTCTGTGGTTCATCGAGGATCACAACGCTGTCACGGAGTGCGGAGATCTTCATCGACTGCTTGTTGGCCGGGCCGGCAAGGCTTTCGAACAACTGCACGAACGTCGTCACGGTAAGCCCTGCCCGCCAACTTTCGGCGAGCATCCCGGCCACATCATCGTTCCTGTCTGCCTTCTCGGCGTCTGCGTCGTCTTCGTCGATGATTTTGGTTTCCGAGAGGTGGTGGTGAGCCGTCAGCAACCGACTGAGGGTATCAGTCTCGTAGATTTCTTCGACCTCATCGACCACCTGATCAATGATACTGGTAAACGGCAACGCGTAGACGATACGCTCGCCGCCGAGTTCATCACGGATCGTCTGTGCAGCCGATAGCCCGGAGAGCGTTTTGCCCATACCGGTCGGCAGTGTGAGTGTTGCTACGCCGCCACCCTCCTCGGCAAACCCTTCCGCGTTCGCTATGACTGCTGATCGCGCGCGTGAACGATAGTGGTTCAGTCGCTCCGTTCTGGATCCCTCCGGATCAGCAGGCGACGATGATTCGAGATCGTCAACGTACTCGTCTAATACCTGCATTGACGGCAATTCTGCTTCGTAGGTTGTCCCCGAGCTAGCGTCCCCACTCCGGCTTGCTGCACTCGTCTTATCCGCGAGCACAAGCGATCCCCAGCATTCGAGAATCAGTCCATAACAGGAATCGGACAGCGAGTCACGACTGATTGTCGTCCCGCTTTCCGTAGCAACAGCAGCGGAAATCTCGTTGAGAAGCTCCTTGTACGCCTGTCGGAATTGGTCCCATGATCCGTCGCTATCAGTTGCATCGTCGAAAATATCGGACGCAAGCTCAGGGACATGTTCCTCGATGTCGTTCAACTGCATAGCGATTGCTGCCTGTTGCTGTTCGGCGTTGGTCTGAGCGGCCCCCGTTGAGTTCTCCGAATTGTACGCACGGTCGTAGATGTACTGAGTCACATCCGGAAGCCGACTGTGATGTTTGGCAACCGCGACGAAGCCGGCCAGACAGGTCTCAGTTTCAAACCCCTGTGCGTCGAGAGCATAATACGCTGCGAACGAGCCAATTGGAGCATGGTGTCGACACAGTTTGTACTCCGGCTCAGTATCGTGTTGAAGGTACTCCTGAAAGAACGTCGTTGCTTTCCCGAAGTCGTGGACATAGGCAAGTGTTTCAACGACTCGCTGTACTGACTCACCTTCAGGGGTTGTCGCCCCGTCGGGAACGACTTCGTTTGCTCGTTTGGCAACATCATCCAGATGGTCGCGGAGATAAACACCCTCGTGATCGTCTTCGGGTGGGTGGGAGTACCGAACAGACATCAGACAAACACCACGGTTCGACCGTCGACACGGGCAGTAGGCGTGTTGGCAACTTCGAGGGTCGCGGCGTCGGGATTATAGGCATAGTTCGTAAAGCCCGTAGTCGTCCGACCACCTGAGTCTGATTCCATGAACGCTGGTGATTCCTCGATCTGACAACGCGTCCCAGCATCAAGAACGACATTGTCGACCGCATTCGGCACGGCTGAATCGATCTCAATAATGTCGTCTTGAGGGCCGTCCTCAATATCGAACTCGCCGTGATACTCAATATCCGCGAGGTGCTCTGAAAGCCCGAGACTCGGTACATAGTGGGATTCGCCTGCGGCAAGCGTTTCACGCAGTTCGGTATACCACTCCTCGTCGGCGAGTGCGATATCGATACGGTAGGCCGGATCGACCAGTACCTCGTAATTGTGTTGTTGCCGGAGAGTCGTCGGATCAGGTAATTTAACACTGATCTTACCATGACTATTGAGTGACTGTAGATTTCCGGCAGCAGTCGAGAGCGTGTTCATCGGCATGTTGACTGTTCGAATCTCACGAACAGGCTCAATTGCGACTGCCGAGTTATTGGATGCGAACAAGTCGTAGTAACCATCCCGTTTGATTCCAAGGACTGCTGCGAGGAGTCCAGCAACAGTTGTTCGTGGGATGATTCGATAGGTTTGCTTGACGATGTTACCTTCGATCCGCCGGAAGTGACCCCACGGGCCACGAACAGTAAACGAGAGACAGCGATCAGGCTGGTAGCTGTCTTCGCCGTCCGACCAGCTGTCCAGCGATTGTTGGGACATCGTTAGGTCCTGTTGTCGTCACTCGGGAATGTCGCAGTCTGTTCGCCGTAGACATCGATTTGTTCGACAGCATCCGCTCCGAGTGCGTCTTCTAGGGCGTCATGAAGTACCGCTGGCCCACCAAGCTCACCATCGTAGGAGAGTTCTAACACGTCACTGGCGACAACTCGAACTCGGTCGATTCTGTTACTTGCCCCTTTGAGTCTATCCACAAGCCCTGTCACGTCAAGTGTGAGATCACGAACTGTTCGAAGCTCCTCGTCGGGTTTCGAATGCTCGTCGTCGAGTTCGAGATCACGGTCGAGGCCGCCAAGGTGGAAACTCTCGTCGGCGTACTCGACACGACAGTAGAGCCGCGGTTCCTGCCCGACTTTGCTCCGGCTGATCGTTTGGTTCTTGATCGCGCGCCAGCAGAGCGTGTCAAGCCGCTCGACATCCGCTTCGGTGAGATTTGTATCCGCAGCACCGTGTTCGTCGACGAGTCCGTGGAACCGGATCAGCCCATACTGAATTCGATGGTCATCGAGATCGAACCCACCCTGCTGTTTGTTCTCTTGTGTGGCAATCACGCTTGTCAGGCTGTCGTACTCTTCGTTCTCGTTGACGGCGTGCATCGATTTGCCCGGTGAGAACTGAACGGGGCCAGTGAAATGATCTGGAAGGTGCTTGGCATATACCTCGTCGGTATCCACTGACATCGTCGCACCAAAGTACCGTACGTCGACGCTTTCGTTCAGGAACTCGCCGAACACATCCTCGCGGAACTCGTCAGCTTCCTCGTCGTCATCGAGGTCGTAGTTGTCGGGTTCGACAGCTTTGAGTCGATCTTCAAGGAGTTTCCCACGCGTGTACTGGTCGCCGTCTTCCTGCACATTTCGGATATAGACGCCGTGACCGTCATCATCCAGTTGATCACGGAGATACCGTTTCAGGCGAACGTCAGTGACGATTGCCTGCTGAGTCTGGGGGTCGATTCGCGGTCGGTTGGCACCTGATAGTGGGTTGCCGTTCGGATTGGCGTCGACAGCATCGTACAGGAAGACGATTTCTGAGCGGTTCGTCACGGGATCAGGTGTGTCGGACATGTTAGTTTTCCTCCTCGGTTTCGTCGGCATCGTTTTCCTCTCGGTTCCACGGGTGGTCATTCATCCCATACGTCACACCAAGGGCGTAGTAGAAGCGGAGATCATCAGTTTCGATCTCCCACTCTTCCGGATCGGGTTTGAGAATTGTCTCACGAAGTCGGTCGACGATGTGATCTGCTTTCGTGCCGGGATAGCCTCCCTGCTGTTTCTTTTCCTGCCGCGTGTAAGTCAGCGTCTTGGCGACCGTCTCTTGGGTGACTTTTTTGATTCGTGATCGAGTAATCGATTTGACCGGATACTGGTCGACAAGTGTCGTCGACCGATCCTCGCTGTACTCCTGATAGCTTCCGATGTCGCCGACGAGAGCGCCGAGGAGGAACGCCCCGCGGCGTTGGCTCGTCACTGAATCCGGATCGCGGTCGTGGGTTGGCGACAGTGCGGGCGTTTCGTTGATGAACGATTCGAGTTTCGACGCGGCAGGATCGCCCCCGTCCGCGATTGGAATCTCATCTAGTGATGGCATGATGTCAGTGTCATATGTTGGTTCTCGCGTAATCTGTTCTTTTGAGGGATCCGCTGTCGCCAACAGATTGAGGCGTTCATCTGCGAGCACGCAGAGTTGAGCGAACTGGCTAGCCACAAGGAACGACGGGAATCCTTCGTATTCCTCGTCATCAGTTTCGTCGTCGATGATCCGGGTCACATACTCTTCAAGCAGGACATCAACGGCAATCGCTTGGCCGCTCAACACGCTAACGAGGGCTTCGATGCGTGGATCGTCAGCGTCAGCTTCGTCGTCATCACGTTCGGCGAAGGTCTGTCTGAAATACCAGCCAGTCGAGATCGCGTGCAATTGTTCGTCATTTGTTTCGAGTAGCCCCCAATTCTGGTTGGTCGGTAAGGGTGCCGTCCAGTCGGTGTAGTGGTCTCTGTTGAGTGCCGAGACGGTCTTTACGAACTCATTATGTGCAATTGCCAGTTGCTTCGGGTAGTGGAGTCGGCCGTTCAGTGTTTCCCCGAAAACATCGTACCGTGACATCTGATGTGGCATCACTGCAGAGACGTAGAATCGGAAGTCGCGTTCTTCGATAGTTTTCTCGCGTTCTCTTTTATACGCGTTTTCGATTGGCGTGGTTTCCTCTTCTTCGACAGATCGATAGAGAAGTTCGTACAGCCGATGCACTTTTTCAGCCGCCGACCGACCGAATACGTATGGTAGGTAGTACACCTTCGCACCGAACGTCCGGTAAGTGCAAGCTTCGACGAATGTCTCAGCGTTCATCACGGTGATCGCGGCATCCTCCGAAATCGGATGTGAACGCCATGCTTCTTCGATGTCGAGCCCAGGGAATTTCTCGAGCTGTTTGCCGAGGAAGTAATTCTGCGGATCTTCGGACGTTCCAACTGTCCGGGCAGGACGTCCCGTAACGAGATCAGTCGCTTCTCCAGACGAGTCGTCAGCCTTGTTCTTCGTGACGAGCTTCGAGAGCTTCCGCTGGCGCATCGCCTCGTTGAATACGTCGAGTTCACCGGGCCATTGGTAGTCTCCGTCTGATTCAGTTTTCACTCGAACCGTTAACAACGATGTGGCGGATTCGCCACCGAGCTTCCGCGTGATTGTCTCCTCGATCGTTTCGAGTGCATCCTCGTTTTCACCAACCTCGGCTAGTCGTTCGATAATCCAACCGTCGGCGTGGGTGTCCGCAGCTTTCCTCACGACTTCGTCGACAGCCCACTTCGTCAGCCGTTCTTTCGCGTAGCGGGCTAGCTTCTCTGGATCGCTATTTCGACCGGCTTGGTGAGTTACGCTGTGATCAATCCCACGGGCTGCCGGATATTTACAGTGGCCAACCTGCTGAATCAGCTCGTTACTGTACCTCGTCACTTGTACGGGGCCGAAGTCATCGTCGGCTAACCGTGGCTCATCATTAGACACGTCTACGCGGACGACGATCAGGCTATCATCGGTGTCCAAGAGATCCCCGGCAGCATCGGGCGTGAGATACGGAGCATACTCACCGCCACCTGTCGTAGCAAGGGTGTAGAGCTTGCCGTAGAGGTATTGGAGATCCCGAAGCGATCCGATCGGGGAATCCGGTAGCTCTGCTTCCAGTTCGTCAGCCGGGTACTTCTCTCGAAACTCGTCAGGCGAAAGCATCCCTTCCCTCCAATTCGCTTTCGCCGGGTCGCGTTTTGTCCGTGATATTTACAAAGCCGAGTCCCAGTGAGTTCCGTTCGCCGAGTCCGCAATCCAACGCGAGATTGAGATGTCGACGGTGGTGGTCATCACGAACCGTGTACTCGAACTGCCACTTGCTGAGGACGTAGGTCATCTCTTGGCCCTCAGTCACCGTCACGGGGACGGCGAACGTCTTGATCAGTTCGTAGCCGTCGAACAGATTGCCGTCGACATCACTCGGCCCCGGCAAGTGGCCGTGTGCGAAGCGGTCGTGTTTCTGATCGAGGTTGGCCTCAAGCTGCGTGCGGAGCGGCTCCATCGAGTGTTCCGGTCGCCAGAAGACGGCGGTGTCGCCGCCGGGATGGTTGATGTTGTACTCCTCGCATCGCCACGGGGGAATTCGAACGAGGAGGCCAGTCCCAGTTTCAATCGTTCCGCGTGTTCCGGGTTCGCCGACATCCGGTTCGAGCGAAGTCACATTATCGACATGGAACGGCATCTCGCCGATGTTCAACTCCCGTTCTTCAAGCAGGTCGGCGGCGATATTGGCTAGTAGTTTCTCCTCTGGCGCGGCGACTAGCAACTTGCGATCGTCGCCTTCCTGCATGTCGTGAGGTGGAAATGGATTCGAGTAGGTGAATCCCGGCGGCTCGCCGTCATCGTGTCGCTCGTTGTAGGCGGTTCCCTCAAGCGCGTCCCAAAGTCGGCCGCGCAGCTTGTGGTGGTAATCGTTCTGGTAGGCCGCATCCGCGCGTGCGGACAGATGGACCATTACACGCACTCGGATGACTCACCTCTGTAGCGGGAGAGCATGTAGCCTATCGTTCACACAACGAACACAAAAAGGGACGCAAAGTTCAGTGAAAGTGAATTTATATACAAGTCGTGTATGGCTACAAAACTAACTCGAGTATAGGTCGATGATGTGGTTATCGCGGAATCTCGTCTCCACTTGACGCGGGACATCTCGGTCACCAGTCCGCAATTCGAGAGCTATCTCGGCAGCGAGGAAGGCGATTGGGAACCGCGAGTACTCGATTTCCGAAAGACCTCCTCCAGTGTCAACCTCGAAAATAGTGGCAACGTCCAACTAGTCATCAAGACGGTCGCCGCCAGAGACTTGGAAGATTCTGTATTGAGAGGCTTCTGGTTGGATGGCGAACTCCAGTACGGGTTTGCGTCGTACTTCCTCGATATCCTGCCACTTGTGGACGCAAAACGACACGGTGCAGTGAATTGTACTGATCGATTCGATCCCCCGATTCAGAGAGAGGAGAGTGCAAGACACGCACCGTGGGGTTGAAGCCACGGGAAATCGACGAACTCGTAGTCGGAGCTCCTGTTTCAGACGAACCCTCGTGGGGTTGAAGCCCCGACTGGCGGTCGCGTCGGCGAGTCGTTGAGCAGTTTCAGACGAACCCTCGTGGGGTTGAAGCTGTAACAATTAGAATCCAACTCGCTCCCAAATGATACATAAGGAGAGCAGAACCTCGACGACTGTGAGCTACACACTGATCACTCGAGGTCGTAGGAGGCGATTTCTCGCGAGCCGCACTTCGGACATTCCCCGGTGTCGCTCTCCATAGTGTATCCGCAGTGGCGGCATTCGTGGAGCGCTGTTGATGAGGGCCTCTGTCTGATGACCTGCCAGAAGAAGTCTTTACTGAGCATTAGTGGGATCGACGACCTCGCCACAACCAGGGCATTCGGCCCAGACCCCCGGCTCGCCGGCGGTCGTCTCATAGCGAAGAATCACATACCCTTCTGTGACGTTGTCGCCGCAGAACGAGCAGGTTCCAAGTACTGCTTGTCGATTATCGGGTGCCATTCTCACGATCTCGCTCTCTGTTCAGGGGGTGAGGGGAGCGTGTGACACTATTTCCGAGTTAGCCCGTCGCGACGGATCTAACTCTCTCCCCTCAAGCCAGATAGAACGCTCTGTAACTTATATGTCGGGCGACCGGAGTGAAAGTACTTGTTCTAGCTATGTTCTCAATCTTGCTTCCGAGTGACTACGTATGGATGGGACAGTACCCGTTGCATATCGACTTGACGCGCTAGGTTACATAGATCGGAAGCTCTTGTGAACCTGTCGTAGTCAGATGATAGTATTGGATCCACCGGTTTTTGCGGCCTCAACATCGGCTTCGCGGACCGCATGGAGGATCTCTTGGCCGGTAAGCCGGAACCCTTCGGGATCGCCAAGACGGTGAGGAAGCTCACGATTAAGAGCCACCCAGAAGTTGAAGAACAATTGCGCGGTTCCCATGTACAGCGCTCGTACCCGACGGTCGCTTGAGCCACACTGGCCCAGGAAATCGTGTTTTAGCTGGCGGATCGCGGTCTCGATTTTCCATCGGTTGCGGAATTGGTAGGCAAGCCCTCGAATATCTCGAGTTTCGATATCAAGATCTGTAATCCAAGCACTGTGTGTATCCGGATCACCTACGCCACGAGCCTGTTCACCCTCATCAGAAGTAGTGGGTTCCTCCGTTGGCTCTGGCGTGTCGAAACCGTATTCGCCGAGCTGCTTGGAGGAAGAGGAATCCTGCTGGGACGAGTTTGTTCGGTCACTGTTGTCAGCGTCGTCGAAGTTGGTTATTTCTGTTGAGGGAGTAAACGACAGATCATCACGTCCGATCTCATCTTCGTGAAGACGAGAAACAAAGAGGTTGACATTCCTGTGACTGTAGTCTAAATCACTGAAGTCAACTTCTGTCCTCTTATTCGTCTTCTTGCTAAGGGGAGTCTTGCTGATTAGTTCTCTGGCTTCCCCCTTCTTCGGAGCTTGGATTACCCAATTAAGACCGTGTTCCCGACACTTTGTGACAACACCCCCCTGATACATTTGGCGATCAAGATAGATACGGCCAAGATCGAGATCAAGATTCGATTGTACTCGGTTGAGCATCCGGTCGAGTGCCTCAGCGATCTCGGTACGATCTTTGATTGGTGTTGCCCCAAGGATATAATTCCGACAAGGAAGATTGATTTCATTCTGATCAGAGGGGACGATCGACAGGACTGCATAGTGCCAGAACTGGTTGGTATTGTCTTCTGGTACCGATCCGGTCACCCACCTGTTTTCTTTTCCGTACCACGGGTCGGTTGTTATATCGTAAGCAAAATGAACCTGATCTTGGGGGGATAATCCCATTCGTTCAAAAAGTGCGCACGTGGCATTAAAGAACCGTTCTTCGTGCTGTTCAACGCCATATTGCTTTGCGTATGTGCGAACCGTTGAAGGCGGTGGGATGTCGATATCGTCGTCTGAGAGCCACCGAAGGAGTTCAGCTCCATTCTCCGCGTAGCAGTCCTCAAGAGCGAGGTGGGCTAAGAGCTGGTAGAAGCTCTGAATGGGGTACTGAAAATTGGGGGCCATCTGGTCACGATCAAAGCGAAGATGAGGAATAGTTAATGCCAGATATTCAGCAACAGCTTCGGTAGCCTCCGTCATTTTTTTGTCCATACTAACTTCCCAGTCCTTGCCAAGAAGTTCATAGTATGACCGGGGCTTCGATGGATTAGTCCCAAGTAGATCAAAAGGAGTTCCTCCGGCAAGTTGTTGATGGAGTGCTGCGTTACTGGCTCGCTGAGCAGCTTTAGCGAGAACTTCCTCATCAAGATCGCGAAGATGTCGTGAGAACGTTGAATAATGTGGAATATCCTGAGAATTAAATCCGGCTTCGCCAGCAACTTGTGACCACTTCGTAAGCCTGTCCTCAAGACTGCGATAATCGTCGTCAAAATGTAATTTAAGCAGGCCAGCACAATACCAGCGCTGCTGCTTGTCATCCAGCTCCTCCCAATTGTCAAGCAGGTCGGTGTCTGGAGCGAGTTTATTTTTGAAGTAACGAAGTGCGTAGATTGCGTGTTCAATACCTGGATGGTCAGGTTGGGCCCCATGTTCAAAGGGGGTATGCCAATCTTTACCTCGGTCGCGACGCCTTGCTTCACGGTACGTTTCATTCGATGAGGGGAGGAGGTCATCCTCCTCTGATGCTGGGGGTGCACGGATGTCGTCGGGATCCATCAGCAGAGAGTTACCCCTCCCTTGGAAGTTAGATTATTCGCTATGCAACATAGCAGCCAATTTGGGGACTACTGCCTGAGACGAAATTAGAGAGATCCTGAAACGGTTGATATCTGTTAGCTCAGACGACTTCCATCCTTATCTGGTGACAAAATAGTAAGATTGGAGACGAATCTTTGACTCTTAACCGGTCCAGCGGCCTAATATTCGTCGTACAACATAGCAACCAAATTTGGGATTACTGCAGTAAACATAAAAAATAATACATTAAATATATAACATTTAATCTGGAAATCAGTTATTCCTACCGGGGGTGGGGGATAAAACGCACTATTGTGTTGCTAACTATCGATATAATAGGGTGAAACTGTGGAAATCTGACTCGAGATTGATTTTCCGCCAGATCCTTTGGTATCAGTTGCTCGTTGCAGTTCGTATACCCCCCCCTCCCCCTCTCCCCCCTTCCCCCTCCCCTCTCTCCATCTTGATGTAATTCGAGAATACCGGGTAAGGGGGGTGGGGGGCAAGAAGAGGGGGGTGGGGAAGGATGAAAAGTGGTCGTTATGGACGGTATCAATCACCGGAGAGATCCAAAATTGCTGTACTACTGCGGTTACCGGTCGATACCGGCGACTAACCGGTCGTCGACGAATCTTTGACGAAGCTCTTCATGTCTCTCGACAGCTCGAAGCAGTTCCTGAATACGGGCTGTAGACCAGGGAAGATTATATCGGCTGACGAGATCAGCTGTACACCATGGCCCAACTGGACGAGCTGTTACTGCTGCATCACGGAGCGCAAGCCGGATGATCTGGAGATCATGCCGCGAGTCGAAGCCCCACGATGCCGCTCGCTCTTCGAGTTCCGTATCGTAGGTATCGAAGCCGATGATGTCGTGACATTCTCGGCAGAGACAGATCCCGCGGTCCGGATTATGCGACCAGTGGTGGTAGTCGAGGTTGCCACCGGCTATTGCTGATGTGCGTTCGAGTTCTGTGACCGAGCGTCGACAGAGCGGGCAGGTGACTTCCCAGTCCCAGCCGAACGCTGTCGCCTTCGTTGCGAGCCGACTCGTATACTCATCGTTCCGCGGTTCGTCCTTGCTGTTCGTGATCCCGCTCCAGAGCCAGTCGTCCCAGAATCGTTGCACCATCGCCGTGAGTGTCGATGGCTTGACGATCTGAAGATATGCGGCGTCGACAGCAACCACACACCATGTTCGGAGGTCGACCTCGCACTGCTCGCAAGCAATATCGAAGTGTGGAACTGACGCGGGGAGCCCGCGTTCGTAGAGGGTGACGGCCTCACCACAGTTCGGACAGCAACTTGCTACCGGCACGTCCTGGAGCGCCGACTGTCCATCAGACTTGAACAGGATATGGGCTCGATCACCGTATGGTTGCTGCCCCGCCGATCGCTGGAAATCAGTCGTTGCGATGAGGTTCTCCGAGTCGACGGATGCTGACGGCTGGGTCATACGGTGATATCTGCATGTCGCTCTGGCTTCGGAGCCGAGTCCGAGAAATTCAGTTGCAATTCCTCGATGGGTTCGGCATCGACAATCTGCCAGTCAGCACCACGACGGCGTTCTTCGACCCGCCACATTGTCTCTACTCCCGGACTGGCGAGATATCGGACACGCCGTTTCTGTTCATCAGTACTTCCCGTAAACGAGAGGACGAGGGCAGTCTCTGGTGGCTTCTCGGTACTCGTTGCCGACTGTGGTCGAGTTCGTATCATAGGTCTCCTTGAGGAGAGTTCAGACAGGCAAGCGCAGAGTTTGATCGAGCACTCCACACTACTCTTTCCGACTCTCCTCACTTCTCCCCGAGAGATACAAATGAATCCGTCAGAGTGTACTGACACAACAATCTCTATCGGAAAGCCAACCAGTCTGAGGCTACGCTGACCCCTCTCGAAACCGTTCTATCGGGATGTTAGAGATGTCGTCGTAGTCATCGTCGCCGCCGATCAAGAGTGTCGCCTCGATGTGTTCGGCGGTCGCCAGCGCGAATGCGTCCCCGAGCGCCGGATTGTACTGGAGGATGTACTCTGAGGCGTCCATCCAAGCGCTGCTGACGTCGACGGGCTCGATACCGAGGTCCGTAAGCCAGTCGAGATACTCGTCGGCGGTGTCCCGATCGTACTTCCGGGCGAGTGTGTACCGGATCTCAGCGAGGTTCACATAGCTAGCAAAGCCGGTAGTATCCTTGGCTGCGACAGCGTCGAGATACGTTTCAACCACCTCACTCCTGGGTTCGCCATCTGCATGTGCAATCAGCGGCTCAGCGTCGAAGACGACGCGGTCGGGGATCATCATTACTCCTCTGTCGGGAACTGTGCGTCGCGTTCGTTGCGGTCTTCGTCACGCTTCTCGCGGAGGATTTCTGAGGCCGGCGTATCGGTTGTCGCCTTGTTACGCGCGGCGAAGCCACGCATCTCGCTTGGCGAGCGGACGTGTTCGACGATCACGTCGCCGTCCTTGGTTTCTCGGAACAGTACTTTCCCGGGAGCCTCGATCCCGAGCTTCTCGCGGAACCGTTTCGGGATGGTCGCTTGCCCGTGTTTCGTGACGGCGACGATCTCTTTTTCAGAGTTATCTGATTGTTCTGTTCCACTCATTATTCATAACTCAATATGTGTTCATAAATAAGTATTTCTCATCTCTGATGCTCAACAACTTCTTGAGCGTAGGTATCTTCGGTTGCAGTACCATGCGTGACGGCCCTCCACCGGTCTCCGACACGCTTTCCTGGATTACTGACCGGGGTTACTACGCGGACCAGACCGTTCACTACCGAGTCGTTGGCAGTCAAGAGGCTGTGACACGCGATCTCGAAGTGGCTCCTCCTGTTGCTAGTGCACTCTCTGCACAGGATATCGATCACCTGTATGCGCATCAAGTGAACGCAATCGATGCGGTTCGCGCTCACGAGAACGCTGTAGTCGCGACGCCAACTGCCTCAGGGAAGACGCTAACGTATGTCTTACCAGCGCTTGAACGCGCTATCGATCATCAGGGCAAGACCCTCTATATTGCACCGTATCGTGCCCTCATCAATGATCAAGAAGAGACGTTCCGGACGATGGCCAGCAATCTTGGATTCGATGCCTCTGCATCCGTCGGTGTTCAGACAGGCGATGTCTCGACACGCCGCCGGAAAGAGCTCAGACAGTCGCAACCGGATGTCTTGCTGATTACGCTTGATCAGCTTCACTACTCGCTGCTTCCATACGCGCATAGTCCACGCCACTGGCGCTGGCTCTTCCAGCAATTGGAGACAGTTGCTATCGATGAAATCCACATGTATCGTGGTGTCTTCGGCAGCCACGCCTCACTCATTTTCCGACGACTCAATCGACTGTGCGAACATTACGGAGCGAACCCGGACTATATCTGTTGCTCAGCTACGATTGGAAATCCCATCGAGCATGCAGCGGAAGTCACAGGCCAGCCAATAGATAGCTATACTCTCATTGACGAGGATACGAGCAGTAGTGGCGACCGCCACTACGTCTTCTGGAATCCACCGCTGAAGGACGATGCTATCCGAGACGAACCCCGTGATATCGAAGCTGACCGTCCACCGGAAGCAGCCCTTCGCGATCAGCAAACGACAACCGATGGTGGCAATTCACAAACGAAATCCGATACTCACGAGACATCGCCGACATCGACTCCAGATCCCAGTACCGAAACGAACGGTGAGACAGCTGAGAGCCCGTTTTCTATCAGCGACCCCGTCGACGTTGGCGGGGGTGAGCGTCGCTCGAATCACGCCGAGAGCGTTCGACTGTTAGCTGATCTCGTCGGGAAAGGCTACCAAACGCTCGTGTTCACGGAATCCCGGCAAGGGGCTGAGCAAAACGCCGAATGGACTGATGCGATCCTTCGAAAGCGCGGCCAACGGGAGCTTGCAGATGACGTCTATGCCTATCACGCTGGATTGGATGACGACCGCCGACAGGAACTGGAAGCGAAACTTCGAGGCGGTGACGCAATGGGTGTCTGGAGTACGAATGCGTTAGAATTGGGGATTGATATTGGAGCCCTCGATGTAGTGCTACTTGATGGGTATCCCGGCACGCGGATGCAAACATTTCAGCGGGCTGGTCGAGCCGGGCGCGGGAATAATGAATGTCTGATTTTCCTGATCGGCAGCGATAATCCGCTTGATCAGCATGCGCTTGGCAATCCGGACGATCTGTTCGACGGTGGTGCCGAGCGCGCTGCAGTCAATCCAGCTAATGATGAAATCCTCCCAGATCATGTTGTGTGCGCTGCCGCCGATCACTACCTTTCACCTGCCGATGAGTCACATTTCGGTGACGCGCTTCCTGACGTGATTACGACCGCCGAAGAGGCTGGTCGGCTTGAGCGTACCGATGAACAGCAGGTGCGGTGGAGTGCGACCGACTCCAACGTCCAATGGAACACGGATATCCGCGATATCGACACCCGTGAGATTGACCTCCTTGACCGCCACCGTGATGAACACCTCGTATCGTTAGAGTATACCGCCGCAGTTCGAGATGCTCATCCTGAGTCAATATATGTCCATCAGAAGCAGAAATACCGTGTCAAAGAGTTGGATTTGAACGCTGATACGGCATGGTTAGAGTCGACATCGACTAATGAAATCACGAAGGCGATCCGAGAGAAAGAAGTCGCGCTTCAGGATACGATTACGACAGAAACCCTTGCACTTGATGGCGGTGAACTTCGTGCGACACTCTCAAAAATGACTGTCAAAGAGGTCGTGACGGGATATCTCCATTTCGAGTATCCTGATGACGACAATCCTGTCGAGAAGTCGTTTGAGGATCCACTTCCGCCATCGGAATTGCGGACGACAGGCTTCCACCTGAGTATTCCTGATTCAGTGGAGAATCGGCTACTATCGCGTGTTGACGACGACGAGGAGTATCTGGGGGCACTCCACGCTATCGAACACACGCTCATTTCACTTCTCCCGATGGAGGTCCTTTGCGACCGGCGGGATATCGGTGGCCTGTCGATCCTATCGCATCCACAAACGGTCAACGGGACGATCTTCGTCCACGATGGCTATACTGGTGGGGCTGGGCTGACCCGGACAGCGTTCGAGTCATTGGGTGAGCTGCTTGCACAGGTTCGAGAGACAATCAAAATGTGTAGTTGCGACGGCGGCTGTCCGTCGTGTATTCACTCTCCGCACTGTGGGAACGCTAATCGTCTGTTGGAAAAGGAATGGGCGATACTGCTATTGGACGAACTTCTTGAGTGAGTAGCGCGTACGACAGTCACCATCAATCGAAGATTTCCGAGTCATTGAGCAATCCAAACGTGTTCTGCTCCGGATCAATCCCTAACTCGCGGAGTTCGTCTTCACTCGTGGGCTCACCCTCTCCGTGGTAACCTTGGAGTGCTTCATCAAGATTGTTAAGGGCTCCTTGGCGGCTTTTACCTTGGCTGACGACGCCAGTCTCTTCCTCTTTCGCTACCCACCACTCATCTTCCCGAGTTAGCGTGATTGTCGTCCCAGTTGGTAGGTCGTCGGCAGAGGTCGGATCAGTACTCATCGGAAGTTCCCGTGTCATACTCTAAGCGAGCGAATTCCCTTTCCTCTACTGGTGGCGTTCTTTTCTTGAGTTGCCACAACTGGTTGTCGGTGCTCTCCTACTGGATTCCCAGCCCAATCCATTTGTCTGACGTAAAGTTATGATGTCTTAGATAGCACAACTAGCACAGAGTGCTATGACCACAAAGATCGCTGTGACAAACCAGAAGGGAGGTGTCGGCAAGACCACTGTCGCGATCAACGTAGCAGGGGCCCTCGCTGATCGTGGCCACGAGGTTCTTCTCGTTGATCTTGACCCGCAGGGATATCTGACTAGTGGGGTCGGATTTGACGATACCTACACTGCGGAACCGCCATCGCTCTACGACGCGCTTCTTGACCCGGCAAACCACGCTCTCAACGAACTAGTCGTTCATCACGAGGAATTCGATGTCCTCCCCGCGAATATTGATATGTTCAATTTGGAGCAGGAACTCGTCTCGTCGATGCGGGGACGGGAACGCCTGTCGATGCTCTTGGAGGATATCGACGTCTACGACTACGTCGTTGTTGACTGTCCTCCGTCTCTTGGGATTCTCACCGACAATGCACTGCTCGCCTGTCGGCACGTGTTGATTCCCGCCGAGGCGGAGGACACCAGCATCCGGGCACTCGATCTCCTGTTCAAACAGATCGACACACTTGAAGAAAATTATGAGACGCGAATCCAGGAAGTCGGACTCGTCGTCTCTAACGTTGATTACCCACTCGACAATGAGCAGAAGGGGATGTTGGAGTGGTTCGAGGATACCTTCGGAGAGCGGATCCCGATCGTTGAGGTCCGCAGTCGGGCCGCAATCAAGCGCGCGTTCAACAACGGTGTCTCCATGTTCGCTCACGCCGAGGACTGCGATCAGACCGGAGCGCTGCTGGAACTGGCGGCGGACCTCGAGCAACTTCAGGAGAAGACCAATGCCTGACAGGGACGACCGTGGACGTGACGTCGAACAGCGTCTGTCCAAGCGCTTCGAATCGGAACAGACAGACGAGAGTGATACTGCCGATAAACCAGATATGAAGTCTAAGACTGATAAGACCGATAATACATCTAAGACCGATATGACCTCACAGACAGCACAATCGACAGACTCCGAGAAGTCAGTGAAAGACCGACCGAGTGTTCTGATGTACCTTCCAGAAGATGTTCGGCAAGACCTCGATATCCGATTTGACGAGCTGAACGCCCGGTACAAGCGTGAACACGGCGAAGCACTAGAGAAAAATAGGGACTATTATCCTGCTGTTGTTGAGGCTGGACTCACTGGCAAAGACGTCGAAGACCTCTTAGATATCTAAACTAGATTAGCGTACATAACTGTCTTAGATCACCATCCTCGGCCGTTCATTCTTCGAGGAAAACATCGAAATCACGGGCAGGCGACCGGAACCCAGCTTCGTCGATCCAGCGTTTGAGATACTCGTCGGCGGTCTCTGCTGAGATATGGTCGTCTTCGACAAACCGTACTAAGAGACCGATGGATCCGGTCAAGTTTATGCCGCGCTGTCTTGCGGTCGTTCGTGCATCACCGTCGTCTGTGACGATCATCCCGTCGGCGACCTCGGCAATAGCTAGGGCCTGTGCTTCGCCAGGGTCCAATGATTCGAGGAGTTGCTCTTCCAACTTCTGCGCCGGCACAGATGGCGTGATAACGGGAATCTCCTCTCCAAGGATAGCCAGCGCGTGTTCAATGTACGGGTGGGTTTCAGCCCCAGCCTCGAGTTCTTCTTGAACAGCAGCCACTGTCACAAGGCGGGGCAGGTCTAGCAGCAACTCAACGTGATCGACCTGAGCGAAGTTCGAAAGGGCCGTGGTGTTGAGAACTGTCGCGTTTGTCGGTGGCCCTGTCATTCGAGGTTGCGGGCGGCCTCGATCTCATCTCTCGCGGCATCCATGTCTTCAGGCCCGAACCGTAGCTCTATACCTTCTTCTCGCAGTGTATCGCGCATCTCGAACCGGCTGAGGCCGGCAAGCCGGGCAGCCGTTCCGAGTGTGATCTCACCGTCTTCGTACAACGTCACGGCTGCTGCAATCCGTGCGTTCTGGTTCTCCTCGAAGTACTCGCGGAGAACGTGGCGAATAGCGTCGCTCTTGTTTTCGAAGATGCCCGCTCTGATGGCACCCTCCATGAGATCGGTGAGATCGTCTGGGATGGTAGCGGTGGTTCGGGACATGCCTTCGCTCCATATAGATGATTCATACATTATATGAATTACTCCTATTCCGTTCGAGAAAGCGGATTCTGGAACGAGAGGTTGATCACTCTGGCGTCACGGTCACGACAAGTTTCGTATACCTATATACGATTTATCGATGTCGTGCGGTGGACCGATACTTCCGGGCTTCAGACCCGGCGGAAATGGTCGTAGACCCGCTCTGTCGTCTGGATACTTCGGTGCCGTAGACGATTCCGGACGTCGTAGAGCGTGTTCCCCTCCTCAGCGTTCAACATCCGGTAGGCGACGCTGTGGCGGAGAGCGTGGGGAGTTACATCGCTGGGTTCCCCCTGTGATCCATCGACGTTCCAAGGCTTGACACCGGCCGCTTCGGCAACGTCACCGAGCATGTACCGGACCCCTTGCGTCGTGATCCGGTCGGCCTTCCGGCTGGGGAAGAGCGCCTCAGTGTCTTTCCAGCGATTCGTGAGATACGAGCTGAGGAGTCGCGCCACTTCGCCGGCGAGATCGATCGTTACCGCGTTCGGACTGTTATCGTTCGGATAGTCCTTCTGGACGTGCCCTGGAAGGTAGAGATCGCTGTTCCCGTCCCGCAACATGTCGACGTCGACTTGGATGAGTTCGCCGACACGCAAGCCCGTATCGTACATGAGTGCGATTATTGCCTCATTACGCTGCTGGAGATATCCAGCGAATTGGTCGTCGTAACATGCCGTTCGAAGCTGTTCGACCTGGTCGGGCTCGAGCCAGACTTTGGCTCGAATGTTGGAATCCTCAGATTGGGACATGAATCGAACCTCTGCTTAAAAACAGACACACCTCACAGCCACTTGAATGTAGGAGACTATAAGAGAACTCCCACATTCAGAATTAATGGCTTTCCCCTTCTTCGCTCGATCATGGCATTGCGGAGAGGATGGCGACGGTAGCCACAGCGATGAGTCCAACAAGTATTGTCTTCGGATGACTGTCCATCCATCGGCAAACAGCTTCGGAACGGAACCTCCCGACACAGAGTATCATGATCACGAACAGCGACCCGGCGGTCACGAGATCGCCGGCAACGAACTTCCACATCCCTGTCGCCAGCGCTCCTACTCCTACGAGGATGAGGTGCACTCTCATTTGTTTCGAGTCAGTTCTCGTCTCGTTCCCGTCGTCAACCATGTGTGTTGATTGGCTCATAGGCTATTCTGCGTATTGACCGGCACAAGTCAAAACTTGTCATATACAAAGGATTTCAACAAGGCCGAATTAATGGGATTCTCAGTGGCTGTCTCTATTGGCATCCCCAGATTCTCACAGGAGTAGCGTGCAAGATATAGTGGATGTATTCAGTATGACGGTACTGTTCATTTCCCATCAAATAGAGTGAATTTGTCGATCGGTAGGCGTGCATATCAGTCGCTTCCCCGCTGTTCCCGGCAGAACGGATGCACCTGCGTCTGTTAAGTTCCAAGATCCACGGTGTCCGACAATTAATTATCGTGGCCTTCTGTACAACACGCACGAATGCCCATATCTAACGACGAATTCGAGGCGGGGACTGTCGAAACTAGCGGTGCCGACCCCATTTCGAACGACGAAGAAGGCCCCATTGAGACCGAGAAAGACCTCATCACCTCGTTTCTGAGTGAACGACCAGACACGGCCTTCACCGAGCGCGAGATTGTGCTCGGTGCTGATTTCACGCCCGCGCTGATGAATCAGACACAGAACCCGCTCGGTAAACTCGCTGATGGCCTGATCAACCTTGCTGGGAACGTCACTGCCACGACGATGGTTATCGATGACGTTGACGAGGCCCTTGATGAACTCGTCGAGGAGGGGATTGTGAGCACAAAAGAAATCGAAACCGGGGACGGATCGGTGGTGTTCTATCGGATAGCGTAGAGAGTCACGACTCTACTGAACCTCCCACGACTCCACTTTGTACTTGATACTGTAACCGAGTTATTTGTTGTTCAATCGCTCATTATTCTCATCTACCTTCTGAGATTGCGTTCTAGCCGAAATCCCTCAGTTTCGGCGTAATTCATACGGATCGATAGAAGAAATATATATTCTATATCTTACACGGGACTCCAGATCTTACCAGCTCCTGATAGGGAATCTAGAACTCTGTTCGCAGGTTCATTCTATAGATGAGCAAGGCGAGTGTCTTGGAGACAAGTCCCGGGGTACTGCACAAGATAATCAAAAAGTGAAAACACCATCTTGCGAAGGGTTCTCTGATACTCTCGTGCATAGGCTTTAGAAATAGGTAGATAATCGGTCTAACCATGGGACAGCGTGAAGCGGACGATATCTCATTTGGGACTGTTGAACCACCGCCGTGTCACCAGCCGCTTGAGGTAATCGAACGCGACAACAGGTGGATCATCCGCGAATACTACCCGACAGAGGATGCTATCGAAGAGCAAATCCGCACGTTCGGCACGCACGAGGATCGGATGGACGCGATGCGGCAGGCCCGGACAACGATGGAGCGGAGACAGTACCCGTGCTTGGTCCGATGGGACACACACAATAGTGTCGGTGGATTGTACTGGAACCCGAGCTTCGAGACACTAATTGTTGAATACAGCGACCTGCTCAGGGAGTGGGTTGTCGTCCCAAAAGATGACCACTTCGTGTTCCAGACCGCCGGGTCGACCAGTACCGCCTTTCAACTCGGGAAACTTGTATTAGAACGCTTTGACTTCAAGACCGTCGAGTTCTACACGCGCGACGGGACTCTCGAGACAAAGCGCGACCACCGCTTCCTTCGGAACGAGATCGCTCAGTCGGGGGTTCGGTTCAATCGCGGGCCACTCCCCGAGAGCGTCGAACACCCGGCACCGGGATCGGAGACTACTGCCGTAGACGGCACGGACGACGATGGAGAACCCTCCACGCCTGAGGACAGTTCAATGACTGCAATCAGTTCGATTGCGCCAGTTGTCCCTGATATCACCCGGCTACAAACTATCGACACAGAGGGCATCCTCCACCAGTATGAGACCCCCTGGGAGGGTGACACTGCTCAGATCTGGGTCCTAGATCCTGAATTCGACGATCACCGAACTGCTCTCCACGCGTTCGGGACCGCCATTGACGACTGGACCGACCTCGCGAGTCACAGTGGAGTCGTCCCGATCCACGAACGAGACGCTGATCCCTCAGCGTGGGTGATCTACGACGCCACTGGCACACCGCTGTCGACATGCCGGGAAGAACTATCAATGGAGGAGCGACTCTGGATACTCACGCAGCTGGCGGACGTACTGCAAGAAGCTCAGCGACGGAGCATCTACCGGACCACGCTCGCCCCTTCGCGCGTCATAATTAGCAGGGCCGAGTCGACGCGGGACCGCTCGTATATCGATACCAGGCTGGATCGGTCTGGGTCAGCGCGCTCGATTTCGGCCCGGATTGCAAGTCCCGGTATCGAACGACGCGTCCGGGACAGACTTGGCCAGCGGACTGGAAGTCGATACATGGCACCGGAACAGCTCCAGAACGAAGCTGCCTCAACTACCCCCGTCTACCGGCTAGGTGCGGTCACCTACTGGTTGCTCACCGGATGCGAACCGTTCCATGACCAGCAGGCATACACGAACGCACTCGCAGCCGGCGAGATAACCCCGCCACAGGAACTTGCCGATCTCCCTAGTGGCGTCGGCGACTGTATCCAGCAGGCAATGCAGCCCGATCCAAACGATCGATTCCGGACAGCCAAACAGTTCGCCGAACGACTCGTTGAACGATTCCATCGCTCGTAACATCGGACCGAACCTACAGGATCAGGCGTTCGTGCCGTCTGCTCTCACCTCCATGTCGTGGTTCTCGTGGTAGAGCCGTGCGAACCGTTACCCATTCTTCGTGAGGTAATCATTGCGTCCCTCTTGATACCGGCGCGGAAGCTCTTGACCTCCGTACCCACTTCTCAATAAGAAGTCGTCGCGTACCTCGTGACCGATGGCGATCTATGAGTCGCCCACATCCCTGCACTAAGTTGAGAGTTTGTTTATAACGCCCATATTCAGAAATAGCGGGACGACCAGTAGCTAGCTCTGGAATATTGGTAGAATTCCAGACAAGGCCTCTTGCCAGTGGTTGGAGACGTGCTATGGGAACTGATTTCAGTTAACTGGGTAGACTCTGAGTTTGGTTGAGCAGCAGGAGACATTACGATTGTATCTTATCCCCCAATCGTAATCAACCCGACACTCTTTAAGCAGTTTAGTCTGATTTTCGGCTAAACAAGTGTTCCCTGCTGACTTTCCTTCACTACTCGGATTTGGTGATGAACGAGGGGTTTCCCCGGTGATCGGGACGATACTCATGGTTGCAGTGACGGTTATACTGGCGGCTACTATCGGTACGTTTGTACTTGGGGTCGTTGACGATTGGGACGAAGGTGAACCACTGGTAACCTTTCAGATGCACCAAGACGGAACGACAGTTGTCCTCACACATACTGGTGGGGAGACCCTCGACGGAGAAAATCTGTATATTGTATCCGAATTGGACGGCTCGTTAGGCAACTATGCCGGTACCAATGGACAAGCTTGCGATATGACGGTTTCGACAGTGCGACCGGGAACAGAGTGTCAGATTTCAGGAGCACCAAGTGGCGATTTATCGGTTGTGTGGCGTTCGAATGGTCGTTCTGCTATTCTCTTCGAAAGTCGAGTCTTTGATGGTGAGTCTACGCCAACTTCGACACCTACGTCTACGCCAACTTCGACACCCACGTCTACGCCAACTTCGACACCCACGTCTACGCCAACTTCGACACCCACGTCTACGCC
>NZ_FNQT01000007.1 GCF_900107665.1 Haloplanus vescus | reverse complement strand
TCACCGTACTGGTTGTTGACGTCGAGCGTGGTGACACGCGGACGCTGCACGGTCACACCGGGGGCGTTGTTGCTCCCGTTGGTCGTGTAGCGACCAGTTGCCTGGTCCTGCGGGATGTCCGGCACTTCGAGGGTGACACCCTCGTCGTTACCGGCCGTCTTCACGACGCCGCCCGAGATCGAACCGCCAAGTTCGATGTCGGACTCGCCTTGGTAGACGTTCGCGCCGTCGAAGACGTATCCTTCACCGTCGTAGGTGTCGAAGGTGCCACTACCAGCTGCGTTCCCAGCACGCTTATCGGAGTTGCTGCTAAGGCTGGTAATATCGAAGCTCACCGTACTACTTGCGCCGCTTGCGGCGCTAAGGGTGAGATCGTACGTACCAGTCGAGGCACCTTGGGTGTCCTGTGTGATGGTAAGGACAAGAGTGAAGGAGTGAGTCGTACCGTCAGTACCGGAGTCCTGGATGTCAATATTGTAATCACCGCTGGACTCGCTTACAGTACCGACACTAAGCTCGTCATCTGCATTTCTCAGGCTGACACTGACATCCTGAATCGTCGCACTACTGGTTCCTTCGTATGCATCAGCATCCAGCGTGTAGGTCTCAGGGGTCGTGTCGCCAGGAATTGTTGTTGAATACGTTACTTCCTGAGTGACAGAGGTCTGGCCAGCTACCAGATCCTGTGCACTCTGACCGGAAATACTGCTAACGTTCGCAGCAGCCGTTCCCGACAGCGCTACGGTGCCCGCGAAGACGGAAAACACCATAAGCGCGGCCAAGACGACTGCGCGAACTTTGCCGTTATAGTCTGTCATGTTTTGCGTTGTTTTCTGCAGTGGCAATCCAAGGGAATCCTTTCATGCCAAGTTTGTGGTCTGGTACTGCGCCAGCCACTGGTAGGGGTATTGGATATGACTGTTCGATATATTAAATGCTTTCTGGTATAGTGGATCAAGAATTGCTTAGAGAGTGCCTCTAAGGGCATGATACAGGCTCACAAGAATTGTGGACGAAAGAGTTCATTAAGATTCGGAAGTGTCCGGCAAGCAATCCAGAATTTCGTCTACAGAAACATCGAGATTAGGGATGTACACTTGTCGCCCGTTGCGTTCGACGGCATAGTTGAGGGTATCTGTGAGAAGCCCCTCAAAAACAGAGGGAAACAAATCACCAAATCGGGAGGGAATCGAGATCGTAGATCTATCATCTTCCATCCGATGATGTAGCCACCAAATCTCGACAAAGCACTTCGCGTGCGCGGTGTGATGGAAAAGATACGGCGGGATCAGCACGTCACTAAAGTCATCATTCCCCCGTGTTGCCCCGAGCGCATACAGGTATCGACCTAGACTACTCCCGAATTCACTGGGACGGGCCTCAGTATTCTGATCGGAGCCACGCTTAAGTAAGTCATAGGGGAATCCAACAGTCGTAGCGATTGAATCAAAGCGCGCGCGATGAGTATCAGTTGGACAGCGAAAGACAGGATAGTATGTATCCCGGAGAGTACCGCTGGCAAGTACCCACGCTAACAAGGCTGTGAGACCGATTGCCGAGCTATCGACAGCCGGAAGCCACTTCCGCTCGTGAGCGGTCTCAATCCCAGTCTGAACGTAGGGCTTGGTTCCCTGGCGCCAGTTCCGAATCGTACCTCGTGAAACATATTGAGATGCAGATTCAGGAGCCGATTCGGAATCCCGAACTTGCTGGTAGAGTTTCAAATAACCATAGCCACTCGGAGTATTAGTCCGACGATACGTCGAAGCAAAGGCCCTATCCGTGGGAGGTTGGAGCGTCCCGTGGGCGAGCTGTGTCGCGAGCGCTGATCGGATCGGGGTCGAGCCGGCTAGGTCACGAACAGTAGCAGCCGAGATCCACAGAAACTGCTGGTCGCTGATCGTTGCGGAACCATCGGCCACATCGTCGAACAGTGCCTGCAAATCGTGACAGAAATCCTCAGTCGGGACGTGGAGATTCGTGCCGGCCTTTCCGTCAGCAAAGTTCCCGCGGTTCAGGAGATGAACACGGACGAAATCACGTCGATGCTCTTCAGAAACACCAAACAGATACAGTGGCAAATCGAGATCCTGAATTGCTTTGACACCAACAGGTGTGCCCAAAATTGACAGTACGCGTCCTAGTAGTGACCCGCCATCACTAGGAATAATCTCACGCCCGCTATCGGGCTCGTCTGGATTTCGGTATCGATAGGGAATATCAAGCCAGCGTAAGAGGTGGGTGAGAGTACTAACCGTGAGAGGATCGTCAACCGAAAAATACGGAGTCATGTGGTCGGCCTGAATACCACCGCCAGAATAGACCCAGGCGACGAGTTGATTGAGCGCGCGAAATTGCTCGGACTCTGAGTCGATATCGACCCAACCACGATCTCGCGCGGTTCGAATAGCTTGTACAACGCGAGGAGTCTTCCCCTCAACAAGCCAGCCACGGATGGCACTCGGAGGGCGATTTACACGGCGAGCGATTTCGGCGCGTGCCAAGCCAGACTGTTCGTCAGACAGCCGTTTTGCCTCGCGGTATTGCTTGACAGTTTCCCAGCCCGAATCAGGCCCATAGGTGCGGGCAAGTTCTTTCTCCGATACAAACGTACGAACCACGTATAGCAGCCACTATCGCAGTAAGTGCTACAATCTTTTCGATTAATCAATGGTGTGGCTAACTTCCGTATCCGTCAAACAGACGAATATCACGATCCAGAATAAACAGCAGATTTCGAAGGAGTGAGAGCCTAGGCCGGAATTTGAATCCGGGGTCTCGTCCTTACCAAGGACTTGCTTTACCGAGGGGCCTTCGGCCCTGAAAGCGGCTACCTTTGCCGCAAATGTCCACTTTGCGCGCTTCTCATCTCTCTATTAGCAATCTACTTATAAAAGAATTGGGTATTCGGCCTCGTATGCCGTCTGTGGACGCAAGAAATCGACAAACGTGTTCGGGTAAGTGTTGCCCTACTCGTCACATCAGAATTTTGTGGGGTTTGAGTGGTTCAGCTGAATAGCTCCCTTCATCGAGGCGATTGACTCTATTGTAATTCTATTAGTTTGATGCCTTTCCTACTGAAACAGCCGATAAGTAGGTGTGCGACCCCATCATTATTGACTTCCGAATAGGTTTCAGCTAACGGCTTTGGGAACTATTGATTCTCAGAAACACTCCAGTTGATCTGAACCATGCCGTTCCATCCATATCTCCAGTTTCTGAAAAACGGGCGCGAGATCGTCTACCATCTCCGTCGGCTCATATTCTACTCGCGGGGGAATTTCGTCATACTGTGTTCGTTCAAGGAACCCAGCTTCGACAAGTTCGTCGAGTCGCCGGGAGAGTGTATTCGGCGACAGTTCGAGCGTGTCTTGAAGCACGCCGAAACGAATTGACTGCCCGTCTTTGGAGACGAACTCGTTGAGGATTGCTAAGGTATGTGCCCGCCCGAGAAGTGAAAAGAGTGTCCTCTCATCAACCGCTTCACTCCCTGTTGACTCCTGATTTACAGTAGCCTCGCTCATACAGCCACTACGAGATTCGTAGTTATGGCTGTTCCGAAAAACTGTATCCTCAACCGTGGATTCTACAGGTCAAGTCGGCAACGTACCTCCGGGTCTAATTCAAGGGAGAAATTAGTGATTCAGTTCCATTACTTCCACTATCGGTAGTAGCAACCACACTTCTAAGTTGGTAGCTTTTCACGCCGCCGCTCGTAGGACTGGAACGAGCAACCTTCAATGAAGATTGGAATTATCGGCGCAGGCAATATTGGCGGGACAGTCGCTCAGCACTTCGTTGACGCAGGGCATGAAGTAATGATCAGTAATTCTCGGGGGCCAGAAACACTCACCGACCTCGTTGACGAACTTGGCCCGAACGCGCAAGCAGGCACAGTCTCTGAGGCCGCCGACTTTGGAGACATCGCCATGGAGGCGATTCCCTTCAGTGCGTATGAATCCCTCCCTGCGGACGCCCTTAGCGGCAAAATCGTGATCAGTGCGGCAAACTACTACCCGGCACGTGACGGGATGATGGACTTAGCGGAGACACATACGGATACCATCGCAGAACATCTCGAAGACTCCCGTGTAGTCAAGGCATTCAACGAGACGTATTGGGAGACCCTCCGAGACGGACAACGGCCAGATGCCGATTTAGATGACCGGCTTGCGATCTTTCTCGCGGGGGATGATGAGGAAGCGAAGGAGGTCGTGGCAGGCCTCATCAAAGATATTGGCTTCGCTCCCGTGGACGCAGGCCCACTCACTGAGGGGGGTCGCCACATCGAGCCGGGGTCGCCCATCTACACCGAACCGATGACGGCGAGCGAGGCTCGGACACGGTTAGCAGCGCTCCAAACGACCGTGGCTGCGTATGAACACGGCTATTACGACCCCTCGAAGGAAATCACAGTTCAAGAGCTGGCCGATGAACTGGATATGAGTGAGGAATCGCTTTCGGAACAGCTTCAACAGGGGTCGGAGCAACTCATCAGTCAATACCTTGAGTGAGAGTGCCAGTTACAGCTCCCGATAGTTACTGATCGCTCTCCCATTTCTGACAGCTATCAGGAAGATGAATAGCAGTCCGGTAACATCTTCTCCTGTAGTTAGCAGTTGATCACCGCATCGAGGGATTTTCTATCACATTCCTGACTACGCTTCACTCATTCCTCTGTGAGTGCGAATTAGCGAAATCAGGTGTGTCCCTGAGGGGATGCGTCCCCGGTCAATTTTGGGTCTAACCCGCCGCAGTCTGCGACTTAGTTTGTGTGTCCTGACAATTAAATGAATCGCAGGACGGCGTGACAGCCACTATTTAGTGAGACACGGCTGTTTTGACCGCGTTGTGTTCGGGTCGGATAAATCCGTAAAATGTGCGTACAAGGAGTGTACGGAGGAAAGAGCCTAGGCGGGGATTTGAACCCCGGCTCTCGTCCTTACCAAGGACGCGCTTTACCGCTAAGCTACCCAGGCGCGTCTTCCGCTTGGCCGGAGGCGACTTTATTGGTTTCGATTTACGGGTCGGCGGCCGGGGCGGCGTCGCCGTCCGTCAGCGCGAGGATGCGGTCGGGCGTCGTCTCCGGGAGGGCGGCGTCCGGCGGCGGCAACTCGCCCTCGAACTCCCGGGCGAGGCCAGAGGCGTAGTCGAGGAGGTCCTCCCCCGGCGCGACGCCGACGGCCGTCGTCCCGGCGGCGACGGCGAGGGCGAACACGTCGGCTTCGAGGTTGCGGTCGAGCGCCGCCGTGTCGGCGTCGTCGGCGCGGCGGCGAGTCTGGTCGCGGCCGAAGGCGCGAACGACTTCGACGGCGCGTTCGGCCGTCTCGGTGCGCGCGAGGAGGTAGAAGCCCCGAGAGACGAGGACGTCGGCGGCGAGGATATCGAGGTCGGCGCGTTCGGCGTCCGCGTCGCCGTCGGTCCACGGTTCGTCGTGGGCGAGGACGCGAGTGAGGCGCAGGCCCTCGTAGATGAGTTGGACG
The DNA here is from genome assembly GCF_900107665.1 of Haloplanus vescus. Classification (NCBI taxonomy): domain Archaea; kingdom Methanobacteriati; phylum Methanobacteriota; class Halobacteria; order Halobacteriales; family Haloferacaceae; genus Haloplanus; species Haloplanus vescus. The sequence goes on along the minus strand of NZ_FNQT01000007.1, from coordinate 65,857 downwards.
CCCGCGGCGCGTTCGGCGAGGGGGTCGATGTCGACGGCCGAATCGAGCGTGCGAGCGCTCACGAGCGTCAAGACACTGGGCGTCATCGAGGCGTCCGCGAGTCGGTCGCGAAGCACCTCGCGGAGCCGTTCGGGTTCGATGTCGGCGAGCGCGTCGGTGGCGGCACGCCGGGCCCGTACGGCGTCGTCCATTAGCATTCGGTAGCGGAGGGAAGGGCAAAGACCTTTGGAAACGACCGTCGGCGAACGGCCGCTACAGGTGGAGTGGCTCGGGTGCGGGCGGCATCGAGCGCTTGTGTCGGCTCCGTTCGTACAGCTCGACGACGCGCTCGACCTGGTCGGCGGTCACGTCGAGGTGGCGAATCGTCGCCGACTTCGAGAGCGGGCCGTCGACGTGGAGTGCGAGGATGGCGTCGAGCGTGTCGTATCCCAGGCCCATCTCCGTCTCGTCGGTCTGGCCGGTCCACATCTCCGCGGAGGGCGTCTTGGTCACGAGGTCTTCCTCAACGCCGAGGTGGTCGGCAAGTTGGCGAACCTGCTGTTTGTAGAGGTTGCCGATGGGGTGGCAGTCGACGGCGCCGTCGCCGTACTTCGTGAAGTAGCCCGTGAGCGTCTCGCTCCGGTTGCCGGTGCCGAGGACGACCCGCCCCTCCGCGTTGGCGACGAAGTAGTTGAGGACGGCCCGAATCCGCACGCGGACGTTCCCGGCGGCGGTCCGAAGCGGGTCCGTCTCGATGTCCGTCGCCGTCGTGTCGCCGGGGAACGCCTCGACGAAGGCGTCGTAGATGGGACCGATGTCGATGACGTCGTAGTCGATGCCGAGGTCGCGGGCGACGCGTTCGGCGTCGCTCATGTTGTCGGCGGTGTTCACCTCGCTCGGCATCACGAGGCCGTGAACGCGGTCCGCGCCGAGGGCGTCGACGGCGAGGTGGGCGGTCAGCGTGCTGTCGATGCCGCCGGAGAGTCCGAGTACGGCCCCGTCGGCGCCGGCGCCGTCCACGGTCGACTGGATGAAGTCCGTGATGTGCTCGCGTGCGGTCTCCAGTTCCGGGTCCGAGAGACGGAGGTCGAGCGGTGCCGACGCTTCCACGATGACGGATTCGTTACTCATCGAGTAGCGATACGCCTGCCGCGTTGAAATACCCTCGCGTCGTGGCGTTCTGGTGGACGCACGTCCGGCCTGTGGGTCCGGAAGCGACCGAGCCGCCAGTTCACTCCACGTTAATTTCGGTGTCGTCGACGGCGCCCGCGGCCCCGCTCGCGGCGTCGCGACGCTCGCCGGTCGGCGGGTCGTCGGTGTGCTCGCGAACGCGGACGACGCGCTCGTACGGGAAGAAGTCGCGTTCGCCCCCGTGAGACACCCAGAGCCCCGAATCGTAGAAGTCGATGGCGTCGGCCTGCAGTGGTTCGCCGTCGTCGGGGTACGCCTCCTCGGTCAGATACACCGCGAACGACTGTGTCCCCGTCATACCGTGTCACGGTAGGGCGCGGGACGGTATAGTTCGTTCGCCGAAACGCTACGTTCAAGTGGGTCGCGGGAAAAATTCGCCTGCGAGCGCCGTTGGTCCAGTGGTAGGACAGTGGCTTCCCAAGCCACTAGCCCGGGTTCAATTCTCGGACGGCGCATTTCTGCCGAACGAATCGAGGGTGACCGTCTGGCTCCGGTTCAATTCCCGGACGACGCACTCCCGGAGGTCGTTTGCCGTCGGCGAGGTCCCGGAGCAACCCGTCCCCGCGATTTTTGTATCGCGCCGTCCGACCACGGCCCGTGTTCGCCCTCCAGTCTGCCCCGCCGTCGCTCGGCCCGCCAGCAGTGACGTTCGTCGTCCTCCTCGTCGTCGGCGTCGTCGTCGGCGCCGTCGGAAGCGCCGTCGCGCGACGGCTTTCGAACCCCGTCTCGAAGTACCGACTCCTCTACGTGGGCGTCCTCTTTCCCTACGCCCTCCTCGCCTACGGCGCCCTCGCACTCCTCGGCCTCGGCGGTGCCGTCAGCGCCGCGCTGGGGGTGGGCGCACCGGTCGCGACGCATCTCGCGGACTTCGTGACGCTGCTCGCGGCGGGCGTCGTCGGGCTCGGTGCCTACGGACCGACGGTCCGCGGCGTCTGTGCCGTTCGCGACATCGACCTCTCGACGGCCACGGCGCTGCGACAGATGGCCCGGTTCGTCGTCGGGATGAGCGTGCTCGTGACCGTGGCCATCGCGCCGCTCCAGGGCGGTGGCGTGGGGCCGTTCGAACTCGTCGGCGTCTTCGCCGTCCTCCTCGTCGTCGGCGTCGGCGGTGCGCCGTGGCTCATCCCGCTGATTCGGTCGACGACGGACCTCGATAGCGAGACGCGCGACCGACTCGCGACCCTGCGAGAGCGGGCGGGACTCGACGTGCGCGACGCCGTGGCGCTTGACACCGACGACGCGGAGACGGCGAACGTCCACGTCCGTGGCCCGCCAGGCTACCGACGGCTGTTCGTCACGACCACCTTCCTCGACCGCTTCGACGACGCGACGGCGACGGCTCTCCTCGCGATACAGGCCGGGCACGTCCGCACGCATCTCCTCGCGGCGCGCATCGCGACGGTCATCCTCGCCGCGGTCCCACTCGTCGCCGCCGTGGCGGGCGCACGACGGCGCTGGCTGCTACTCGGCGCGGCGCTTCTCGTCACGGTCGTCGGCTTCTGGTACACGCGCCGATGCATTCGACGGGCGGACGACGTGGCCGCGGAGCGAGTGGATGCCGACGCCGTCGCCGACGCCCTCGAACGCTACGCCGACGTGCACGGGATGGACCCCTCTCGGCGACGCGTCCCGAACCCGCTCTCGACGAACGTCCCACTCGGCGACCGAATCGACCGCCTCCGAACGCGGGCCAGCGAGAATAGCGTCGCTCAGGGCTGACGCTCGTCGACGACGGCCCGGAGTCGCGCCGTCGCGTCCGCGTCGTAGCGGAGCACGCGCCGCCACCACGGTCCCTTCCCCGAGTCGCTGGAGAGGTCGGTGACGAACGACCCCGCCGTCGCCCCGGCATCGGGGGCACTCAGCGGGACGGCACGGTCGAACAGCCGCGACCCCGGCCCGCCGGCCACCAACACCTCGGCGTCGAACGACTCGCGCTTGGCGTGGGCGTTGCTCGCGAACCGTTCGCGGACGGCGGGGTCGTCGCGATATTCCTCGCCGGAGCAGACGCGCTCGACCCGAAACTCACCGATGAGGTAGGCGCCCCACTCGGGAGGGAAGTCGGGCGCGTCGGCGGGGTCGCCCCGGAGCGAGAGCGTGGCGTAGAAAAAGAGCGAGTCGCCGGGGTCGAGCGTCGAGAGCGGCCCGGCTTTCACGCCGTGATTGTCGCCGTAGGTGTCGGTCGTCGACCCGTGGACGCCCGCGAACTCCGGGTCGAGGTGGACGGGGCGGTCAGCTACTTCACCGAGGTCGACGTCGATCGCCGGCGAGAGGTCGCCGTAGGTGGGCACTTCGTCGGCGACAGGTTCGCGCTCCGGGATGGGGAGGTACGCGAACCGGCCGTCGGGGAGAACTGGGGCGCGAAACCCGGGGAGCGTCGTGTTCGCGCCGACGTTGATGGCGACGGCCCGCGCCATCAGGGCGTGAACCGAATCAGGCGGTCGTCAGCGTCGACGGGCGACCCCCGGCCGTCGCGGTTGCTCGTCACGGCGTGCAGGTGTCCGTCGGGACCGGTGAACACCGTCCGAATCCGGCCGAACTCGCCATCGAACAGTCGTTCCTCGGCGGCGACGGTCGGTCCGTCGGGGCCGTCGCCGAAGGTCACGCGGTGGATGTGTTCGGCCTTGAGCGTCCCGAAGAAGAAGTCGCCCTGCCACGCCTCGATGGGGCCGTCGTACACCGTCGCGCTCGCGGGCGCGATGGTCGGCGAGTAACTCGTGACGGGGTCGGTGAAGCGCGCGTTCGAACTCGGGCCGCGGGCCTCGGGCCACCCGTAGTTTCGCCCGGGCTTGAGGACGTTTATCTCGTCGGCGACCTGTGGGCCGTGTTCGGTGCTGTAGAGGTCGCCGTCGCGGACGGCGAGGCCCTGCGGGTTGCGGTGGCCGTAGCTGAACACCGGCGAGTCGAAGGGGTTGTCGGGGTGGGGGTCGCCGTCGAAGGTCACCCGGAGGACCGACCCGGCGAGTACGTCGCGGTCCTGCGCCTGGTCAGCGACCGAGGCGTCGCCGGCGGTGACGAACAGGGAGTTGTCGTGGGCGAACACCCGCCCGCCGTCGTGGATGTGTGCGCCCGGAATCCCGGTGAGGAGTGACTCCGGCGCCCAGTCGTCGGTCAGGTCGTGGCGGACGAGGCGGTTCGCCAGTCCGTCGTCGGCCTCGTAGGTCTGGTAGGTGTAGGCGACCGGGTCGGTGGGATGGAAGGCAAGACCCAACAGTCCACCCTCCCCGGCGTGACGGACGCCCGCGACGGACTCGACGACCGGTTCGACCGTCCCGACGGCGACGCGGACGATACGCCCCGGGCGCTCGGTGAGATAGAGCGTCCCGTCGCGGTAGGCGGCCCCCCACGGGATTTCGAGGTCGGTGGCGAGCACCTCTGCGGTGGGGTCGCCGCTCGTCGACTGGGGTGTCGTCGTGGGTTCCCCGTCCTCCGACTCACCGGCACAGCCGGCGACGGCGGCGACGCCGAGCGTGGCGAGGTAGCGTCGTCTGTCCATGGCCGAGCATCGGGGCTGGAGCGTGAAAAGCCTATTCTGGCGGGGAGAGCGATCGCTGGAACTCGTCGAACACGTCGAGGTCTTCGGGGAGGTCGTAGTCGATGCGGCGCTTCTCCTTGCGGTTCTCACCGCCCGCCTCGAGGGGTTCGGCCACGTTCTCCCAGCCGGGTTTGACCCGGACGCTCTTGGCGGGCATACCGACGGCGATGTGGTGGTCGGGAACGTCGCCCTGCACGACGGCACGGGCGCCGACGACGGCGTTCTGACCCACCCTCGACCCCGCACTCACCATGGCGTCGTAGGTGACGCGAGCGTCGTCCTCGATGACCGTGTGGTAGTTTTTGACCTCGGTCTGGTCGACGACGTCGTGGTCGTGGCTGTAGAGGTGGACGCCGTCGGAGATAGAGACGCGGTCGCCGACCGTCAGCTGCCCGCGGTCGTCGAGGTGGACGTCGTCATGGATGACGACGTTGTCGCCGACGGAGATGTTGTGGCCGTAGGTGAAGGTGATGCCCTTGAAGAATCGACAGTCGTCGCCGCAGTCGGCGAAGAGGTGGTCGGCGAGCATCCGCCGGAATCGGAGGGCGAACTCGACGTTGTCGGCCATGGGCGTGGCGTCGAACTGCCGCCAGAGCCACTGGAGGTGCTTGGAGCGCTGGAAGCGGGACTCGTCTTTCTCGGCGTAGTACTCGCTCTCGAGCGTGGCGTTACAGGGGTCGTAACCCTGGAGGCGGACGCGTTCGGCGGGCGAGACGTCGCCACCGTTCTGCCAGCGCTCGTACGCCTCGCGGTCCCCGAACAGGTCGATAAGTACGTCCTGTACCACCGCACAGGTGTCCTCGTCCGAGGAAAGTCGCTCGTCGACGTGGTCGATGAACTCGCCGACCCCGTCGTCGGCCTCGGCGGGGAGCGAGACGTGTCGCTTCGTCATTTCAGCCGTGGTAAGTCAGGAGTCCCCAAAGGGGTTCGGATGTGCGCGGCCCGCGGGACGGCGCGGGCTTACGCGAGGAAGACGTGCCGCGGTCGGTCCGCGAGGACGTCACGCCCCCACGAGACGGTGTCCGCGAACTCGTCGGAGCGGAAAAAGCCCATGGCGTCGTCTTTCGAGCGCCACTGACTGGCGATGAACATGTCGTTCTCGTCCTCGACGTTGATCATCAGGTCCGTCTCGCCGTGGCCCTCCATCTCAGCCAACAGGTCGCCGACCGTCTCGAACTTGTCAACGAAGTCCTCGCGATGGTCCGGTTTGACCGTGTAGAACATGCCCATCGTGCCGAACCCGGACTCCTCGCCCGCCCGACTGACGATGCCGGGGAGTTCGGAGAGGAAGCCCGCGGCGGTGTCGGCAGCGCTCGCCGTCTCCCAGATGCTCACGACCGCTCGCCGGTCGCGTTCGAGGGCGTCGTACACCGCCGTCATCTCGTGGGTGTCGTAGTGGTCGAAGTTCGACCGCAGGCCGTCGACCTCCTCGAACAGTTCGTCGGCGTCGGCCTCGGAGTAGAGGACCGTCGCGTACACGTCCTCGCCGTGGGGCTGGCCGGCGTAGATGTTCAGGTCTTCGAGTTCGCCGCGGATGCCGCCGTCCGCGTCACCCTCGTCGTCGCCGTGGGCGTGGTCGTCACCTTCGCCGTGAGCGTGACCCCCACCGTGGCCGTGACCGCCGTCCTCGCCCGTCGGCACGTCCTCGCCCGCGAGGAAGGCGGGCAGGTCGCTCGGCGGGAAGCGCCGCCCGACGTAGAAGGGGCCGAACTCGCTGTAGCGGGCGCTCGCCTCGTCGTAGCGCATCTCGTAGACGATGTCCTTGAGGTCGGTCGGGTCCTCGGAGAAGAGCGTCACGCCCCACTCCCAGTCGTCGAGACCGACCGAGGAGGCGACGATTTGCTTCACCTGTCCGGCGAACTCGCGGCCGTGTTCGCCGTGCTCTTCCATCATCTCGCGGCGGCGCTCGAAGGGCAGGTCGTACCAGTTGTCCTGCTCGCCCCGCTTCCGGCTCATCGGGTAGAAACTGACGTACTGGTCGTCCGGAATCTCTGGTTCGAGCTTCCCCTCGATGTAGCGTTTGAGGCCGGTGTCGACCTCCTCTTCGTCGTCGGCGAAGTAGGCGTCCGAGACGTAGCCGCTGACCTCGGTGACGGAAACGTAGGAGGTAGACTGCTCGGTGAAGGCGCCGAGCGCCGTGCGGTCGAACTGACGTTCGGCGGTCGAGAGGGCATCCAGCGTCGGGCGCAGGTGGACGATGAGCAGGTCGGCCTTGTGTCCGACCATGGCGAAGACGGCGGAGGCACCGTCCTCGTCATCGACGGCTTCGTGGCGCTGGAGGTACTCCACACCTTCCTCGACGGCCCGGTCGCGCTCCCGTTCGGGGGCGTCGCGCCACGCCGACCAGTCGACGCGACGGAAGTCGTGCAGTGCGTACCAGCCTTCGTCAGTCTGGGGTGGCTCGCGCATGAGTCGCTGTTGGCACTGGGGGGGTATGGGAGTTGTGTGTCGCTTCCAACGAGTGGGAAGCGACCTACGAAAGCAACTGCGGCCCGAAGATCATCAGGATGAGCGACGCGAGCATCGTCAACCCGATGCTGGTGGTGATGGTCTGCACCAGTCGCTCGGAGTCCGAGACGGGGAGCCGCGACACCACGGCTTCGGCGCCCATCCGCAGGATGCGCCCGCCGTCGAGCGGGTAGCCCGGGATGCAGTTGAACAGGCCGAGTTGGAGGTTCACCCACGCCGTCCAGAAGAGGACGTTCGCGAAGATGAACACCCCGTCACCGAGGGGCGCCAGCGGTCCCTGAATCACGTAGAAGTCGGTGACTGCGGGCGTGAACCCGGGGAAGTTGGGGATGCCGAGGACGATGGAGGCGAGGGGGAGAACGAGGGCGACGTACACCAAGGCGAACGGCGAATCCGTCAGGCCGGGGAACATCGACCCCTCGCCGCCACCGCCGGACCCGCCGAGGAGTTCGAGGTAGGTGGCGGCGGGGTAGGTGCGGACGCCGAAGTCGGTGACGAGCAATCCGCTCGTACCGGGGAAGAGGTCGACGCCGACGAAGGCGTTGCCGTCGCGCGGGGTCTCGCCGAGGCGCACGTCGTAGGACTGGAACGCGCCGTCGGCGTAGACGCGGACGCTGACGCGGTCACCGTCGTCGTACCCGTCGAGGGTGCGCGCGAGGTCCGTCGAGGAGGTGATGCGCTCGCCGTCGATCCCGGCGATGAGGAACGAGGTGTTCGCGAGGTCGTCGCCGGAGGCGTTGGCTATCGGTCCGTCGGGGGCGGCGCGAGTGACGTACGCCCCGACGGGAATCGTTCGCGTGCCGGCCGTCGTCTCGACGCGAGCGAAGTCGCCGGCGTCTTCGAGCGCCGACTGGAGTTCGCCGCGCGTCTGGACCGCCGTCCCGTTAACCGCGGTGATGCCGATGGGGTCGTCTTCGACCGTCAGGTTCGCGGGGTTGCCGTCGACACTCCCGACGGCGACGAGGGAGCGCTCGACTTGCACCGTCCGCTCGCCGTCGACTTCGACGCTGACGGTGCGGTCCTCGGCGGCGAGGAGCGCGTTATCGAGGTCGCGTTCGGTCGTCACGTTCGTCCCCTCGATGGCGGTGATGCGGTCGCCGTTGTCGATGCCGGCGGCCGACGCCGGCGACCCCGCGTATGCGCCGTCGACGGCGACGCCGGGGGCGACGCCGACTGCGCCGACGACGGGGCCGAACAGGAGCGCGAAGGCGATGGCGGTCAGGACGAAGTTGTTCGTCACGCCCGCGGCGAACATCCGGGTTCGCGCCCCGCGGTTCGCGTTCGACTGGCTCTCCTCGTCGGGTTCGACGAAGGCGCCGACGGGGATGAACGCGAGGAAGACGGCGCCCATCGAGTCGATGTCGATGTCCTCGACGCGACAGAGCAGGCCGTGCCCGCCCTCGTGGACGACGAGGCCGACCAGCAGGCCGAAGACGATTTCCGGAGCGACCGAGAGAGGAAGGAAGTCGTTGACGCCGGGGACGACGAGGAAGTTCTCGGGCTGGTTGACCGCCGACGGCGCCGGCGGGTTGCGGAGGATGGAGATGGCCTGAAAGAGCAGGAGGACGAACATCCCGACCATGATGACGAGGGCGACGCCGACACCGACGTTGCTCCATGCTCGCCAGAAGCGTTTGGGCTTGGCGAGGCGGGTGAGCAGGGCGCGCCCGCGCTTCGTGTGTATCGTCGCAATCGGCCCCTGCAGTCGCACGGAATCGGGCAGGTAGCCGCGAATCTGGAGGGCCTTCGCTGCGAGAGAGTAGACGAGGATACCGACGAGCACCCACAGCAGCGTGTTCATTCGAGCCGAGAGAAGGCCGCGACGGCAAAAGGCGTTCGGATACGGCGGCTACGCGTCGGGGGCGTCGATACCGAGTTCGGCAAGCAGCGTCCGCGCCGCGGCGGCCGAGGACCCCGGGCCGCGGGCGGTGACGAGCGACCCGTCGACGGTGACGGAGGTGTCGGCGTCGAGTTCGGCGTCCCAGTTCGCGCCCGCGGCTTTCACCTCGTCTTCGACCCAGTACGGCAGCTTCCGGCCGTCTGGCATCAGGTCGTGGTCGTCGACGATTCCCTCCTCCCACTCGTTCGGGAAGCCGGTCACGTCGCGCCCGTCGACGAGGAAGTCGCCGTCGCTCGTCCGGGTGAACGCGAGGATGCCGACGGCGTGGCAGACGACGAGCGCCGTCCCGTCGCCCTCGACGGTGTCTCGGAGGAGCGCCCGCGCGTGGCGGTCCTGATTGACGTCCCACTCCGTCCCGTGCCCGCCGGGGAAGACGACGGCGTCGTAGTCGGCGGCGTCGACCGCTGTAATCGATTCGGGGTCGTTGAGTCGCGCGTCCGTCTCGTGGACGTCTCGGACGTGGGGCCGCCGTCTCCTCGCCGACGTTGGCCGGGTCGACCGACCGCTCGTCGACGACGGGCGGCGACCCAGTCGGCGTCGCGACGGTGATGTCGACGCCCGCCGCGTCGAGCGTCGTCAACGGCTCGATGCATTCCTCTCCCCAGTACCCCCCTCCTCGCTGACGACGAACAGTGCGGATGGCATACGCGGCGGGATAGGAGCGGCGGCGTAAAGAGAGACGCGGTGGCGGCGATTCGGAACCCGCGCGGCTTTTTCCCGTGGCGCCAGAAAGGGCATCCATGACACGCTTCGACGCCGCCGACACCGGCGCCCGGTGCAAACTGTTCGCGGAAGCGGTGCTCGCCCACCGGAACCGCGGGAGCCAGTTCCTGACTATCGAAGTCGACGCCGAAGACGCGCCGGGCATCGACCCGGACGCCGACGACCCCGAACCGGTCCCGTGGATTCAGTTCGCGGACGAGACGTTCAACCTCGATTGCTCCGACGCGGAACTCGACCGCCTGAAGGGGCTACTCTCGGAGTTCCCCGAGTGTCGCATCGAGAAAATCGAACGCCCCGACGAGGCCGAGGGGGCGAACGTCCGAATCACCGCCCGGTCGGACGCCAACCGACTGGGGCAGTTCGCCGACCGCGCCCTCCAGGCCACCTACGAACTCGACGACGACTACCGGGCGTGGGTGACACAGGTCTGAGCGGCGGGGACGCACCCATCGACCGGGACTCGTCGGTATAGGAAACGTGATGGTCGTCGCGCCCCGGACTCCCTGTATGAACGGACGAAATCACGTCAGGCGCGCAACGAGGTGTGACGCGACGTGAGCGAGACCGCCGACCCGCCGTCCCTCCTGTCGCGTCCACTAATCCCCGTCGCGAGCGAGGACGACGCGCGCGAGACGTGCCGGGCGGCGTTCCCTCGCATCGCCGCCGAAGGCGGCCGCCCGGTCGTCGTCCACGTCGTCGAGAAAGCCGGCGGCGCGCCCGACAAGGCCTCGGTCGAACAGCGTGAGGCGGCGGCGGAAGACGCGTTCGCCGTCGTCCGCGAGGCCGCCGCCGACGCGGGCGTCGACGTGGAGACGGAGATTCGCTACGGGACGGACGTGGCGGCGACGATTATCGACGCCGCGACCGACGTCGACGCGAGCGCCATCGTCTTCCACCCCCGGGACGGGTCGTGGCTGCTCGACCTCCTGACGGGGAACGTGCGTGACCGACTCGTCAGCGAGAGCGACCGACCGGTGGTCGTGTTGCCGGACGTGGAGGCCGAGCAGTGAGCGACGAAGAACTCGCGAAAGACCTCGGTCCGCTGGCGGCGCTGACCATCGGCGTCGGGACGATGATTGGCGCGGGCATCTTCGTCCTGCCGCGAACGGCCATCAGTCAGGCGGGGTCGTTCGCCGTCGTCGCCTTCCTCCTCGGCGGCGGTATCGCCCTGCTGACGGCGTTTTCGGCAAGCGAACTCGGGACGGCCATGCCCAAGTCGGGCGGGGCGTACTACTACGTCAACCACGCGCTCGGCCCGCTGTTCGGGTCGATTGCGGGGTGGGCCAACTGGCTCGGCCTCGCCTTCGCCTCCGCGTTCTACATGGTCGGCTTCGGCCAGTACATCCAGCAGATATTCGGGCTGACGGGGACGGTCGGCGTCGGCCCAATCGCTCTCGACCCAGTGAAGGTCATCGCGCTCGCGGGGGCGATACTCTTCATCGCCATCAACTACGTCGGCGCGAAGGAGACGGGGCGGCTGCAGAACATCATCGTCATCCTACTGGTTGGGATTTTGGCCGTCTTCACCGCCTACGGTGCGCTCCGCGCCGACCCGGCGAACCTGCCGCCCGCGGCGACGTTCAGCGACACGATGGCGGTGACGGGCATCGTCTTCGTCTCCTATCTCGGCTTCGTCCAGATTACGAGCGTCGCCGAGGAGATCAAGAATCCCGGCGTCAACCTGCCGCGGGCGGTCATCGGCAGCGTCCTCCTCGTCACCGTCATCTACGTGCTCGTACTGGTGACGATGGCCGCCGCGGTCGAACAGGGGTTCATCGACGCGCTCCCGAACGAACAAATCGCCGTCGTCGAAGTCGCGCGCCTGTTGCTCGGGCCGGCGGGCGCCATCGCCATGCTCCTCGGGGGCTTGCTGGCCACCGCCTCCAGCGCCAACGCCTCCATCCTCGCCTCCTCGCGCATCAACTTCGCGATGGGGCGTGACGGCATCGTCAGCGAGTCGCTCAACGAGATTCACCCGCGCTTCGCCACCCCGTATCGCGCCATCGCCATCACGGGCGCGCTCATCGTCTTCTTCATCGCCGCCGGGACGGTCGAGACGCTGGCGGCGATGGGGAGTGTCCTCCACCTGCTCATCTACGCCCTCCTCAACGTCGCACTCATCGTGATGCGGGAGGCCGAGCCGTCGGACTACGACCCGGACTACACGGTGCCGCTCTATCCGGTGGTGCCGATTCTGGGCGCGCTCACCGCTCTCGGTCTCATCGTCTTCATCGCGCCGCTGGTCATCGCGTTCAGCGCCCTGCTCGTCGCGGGTGCCATCGTCTGGTACTTCGCTTACGCGCGGTCCCGCGCCACCAAGCAGGGCGTCCTCTCCGAGTACATCCTCAACCGGGCCGAGGACCTGCCGGACGCCGCCGTCGACGCCGCCGCGAGCGTGCAACCGGACGGCGGCGAGTACCGAGTGATGGTGCCGCTGGCGAATCCGGAGCACGAGGCCGAACTGATAGAGCTCGCGAGCATCATCGCCAAGGCGCACGGGGGGACGGTCGTCGCCACCCACATCATCACGGTGCCGGACCAGACGGCACTCGAACGCGCCCGCGGCCGGAGCGACGACATCGACGAAACCTCGAAGTTCCTCCTCGACCGGGCGCGGGCGGACGCCGAGACGTTCGGCGTCGACGTGGAGACCCACACCATCCTCTCGCATCGCTCCTACGAGGGCGTCTTCGACGCGGCGCGCACTCACGACGCCGACCTCGTGGTGATGGGCTGGAACCCCGGCGCCCACGGCGCCCCGGGGCGGGTCGAGGGGACGATGGACGAACTCGTCAGCTCCCTGCCCTGCGACATGCTTGTGCTCAGAGACCGGGGCTTCGACCCGTCCCGAATCGTCGTGCCGACGGCCGGAGGCCCGGACTCCGAACTCGCCGCGGAGGTGGCGGCGCTCCTACGGACGGCCCGCGACGCCGAGGTGCGGGTGCTCCACGTCGCCGACGACGTTGCGGCGGGCGAAGCGTTCCTCGAAGAGTGGGCGACAGAGCACGGCCTCGAAGGGGCGGAGCTCGTCGTGCGCTCGGGCGACGTGGAGGCAGCCATCGAAGCGGAAGCGGCGGACGCCACGATGCTTATCATCGGTGCGACGGAGCGGGGCCTCCTCGACCGACTCGTGCGGGGCGCCCTCGCACTCGACGTGGTCGACGAGGTGGACTGCTCGGTCCTGCTGGCCGAACGCGAGCGCGACCGAGGGCTGCTGGAACGGCTGTTCGGCTGACCCAACCTGACGGTTTTTATCCCTCGACCGCCCGGTAGCGGACATGAACGCGGATTCGGACGCGAGTGGGGGCGTCGGCGTCGATGCCGACGCGGTGACCGGCCCCCCGGACGGCATGGTCGACGTCCGCGAGGAACTGACGCCGATGCTGAGTCAGTACTTCGACCTGTGTGCCGAGTACGAGGACGCCCTCCTCCTCTTCCAGAACGGTGACTTCTATCAGACCTACTGCGAGGCGGCCGCGGAGACGGCGCGCGTCTGCGAACTTACCCTGACCGAACGCGAGGACAGCACGGGCACCTACCCGATGGCGGGGATTCCTGTCGACAACGCCGCGACGTACGTCGAGCGACTGCTCGATTCGGGCTACCGCGTTGCCATCGCCGAACAGGTCGAGACGCCCGAGGAGGCGTCGGGCCTCGTCGACCGCGCGGTGACGCAGGTGGTGACGCCGGGGACCGTCCTCGACGACGAGTTGCTGGGCACGGGGACGAAAAACTACGTCGCTGCGGTGCGTCGAGTGGGCGAGACGCGGGCCGTCGCCGCCGTCGACGCCGCGACCGGCGAGTGCTTGGTGACGAGCGTCGCGGACGACGCGAGTCTGGCGGCCGAACTCGACCGCCTCACGCCCGCCGAACTACTCGTCGGCCCGGACGCGTCCGTCGACCGCGAGGCGCTGTCGGTGTCGCCGATGGCGACCGACCACGAGGCGGCGGGGATGAGCGACGACGAGGCCACCGAACGGCTCGAATCCTACGTCTCGAACCCCGACGCGGTCGTGGAGAGCGACGCCGAGCGCCGGGCCTGCGGGACGGTGCTCGCGTACGCCGAGTGGACGCAGGGCGACGACGGCCCCCTCGAATACGTCACGCGAATCACCCACTACGACCCGCGGGAGGCGCTCGGCCTCGACGCGACGGCGATTCGGAGCCTCGAACTCTTCGAGAACCGGGGCGCGGGCGCGAGCGAGACGCTGTTCAGCGTGCTCGACGAGACGGCGTGTGCGCTGGGTCGGCGAGCGCTCGACGGGTGGCTCCGCCGCCCGCTGATCGACCGCGAGGCCATCGAGGCGCGTCACGACGCCGTGGCGGCCCTCGACGACGACGCCCTCGCCCGCGAGGAGATTCGCGCCGCGCTGGCCGAGGTGTACGACCTCGAACGCCTGACTGGGCGGGTGTCGCGCGGGCGGGCGAACGCCCGCGACCTGCGCTCACTGGGCGCGACGCTCGACGCCGTCCCGGACGTGCTGGCGGGGCTCTCGGCAGTCGCGGACGATGCGGCGCGCCTCGATCACCTGCGCGAGCGCATCGACCCACTGGACGAGGTGCGGAATCTCATCGACCGGGCAATCCAGCCCGACCCCCCGGTCGAAGTGACCGAGGGGGGCGTGATTCGCGAGGGGTTCGACGAGGAACTCGACGACCTGCGGGCGACGGAGCGAGAGGGTCGAGCGTGGGTGGCCGACCTCGAAGCCCGGGAACGGGAGCGGACGGGCATTGACTCGCTCTCGGTCGGGCACAATCAGGTCCACGGTTACTACATCGAGGTGACCGACCCGAACCTGGACCGCGTGCCCGACGACTACACCCGGCGCCAGACGCTGAAGAACGCGGAGCGGTTCTACACGCCGGAACTCAAACAGCGCGAGGACGAGATTCTGGGCGCGGCCGAGCGCGCCGACTCGCTGGAGTACGAGCGCTTCCGCGAGGTGCGGGCGAGCGTCGCGGAGGAGACGGACCTCCTCCAGGCGCTTGCGGACGCGCTGGCGGAACTCGACGCCCTCGCGACGCTCGCGACGGTGGCCGTCGAGCGAGAGTACGTTCGGCCGACGTTCCACGACGGCGGCGTCGAAATCGAGGCCGGGCGGCATCCGGTAGTCGAGGAGACGCAGGCGCGGTTCGTCCCGAACGACGCCGCGCTCCCGCCGGGGAGCGTGACGCTCGTCACCGGCCCGAACATGAGCGGGAAATCGACGTACATGCGGCAGGTGGCGCTGGTCGTCGTCCTCGCGCAGGTGGGGAGTTTCGTGCCCGCGGACGCCGCGCGCCTGCCCGTCGTCGACCGGGTGTTCACCCGCGTCGGCGCGAGCGACGACATCGCGGGCGGGCAGTCGACGTTCATGCGCGAGATGACCGAACTCACGTCGATTCTCCACGAGGCGACGCCGGCGTCGCTCGTCCTCTTGGACGAGGTTGGGCGCGGGACGAGCACAGCGGACGGCCGCGCCATCGCCCGCGCCACCGTCGAGTTCCTCCACGACGAGGTGGGTGCGACGACGCTCTTTGCCACACACTACCACGACCTGACGGGACTGGCCTCGGCACACGAGGGTGTCCGCAACCTGCACTTCGCGGCCGAACGCGACGGCGACGACGTGACCTTCCTCCACCGCGTCGCCGAGGGACCCGCCTCGTCGTCGTACGGCGTCGAAGTCGCGCGCCTCGCGGGCGTCCCCGACCCGGTGGTCGAGCGCGCGCGAGGATTGGTGGACAGCGGCGACGAAACGACTCCCGAGACGAACGGTCACGACGAGCGCGTCCAAGCGACACTCGACGGCGCGACGGCAGCGGAGGCGACGACGGCCGACGACGCCCTCGACGACGTGGCGGCGACGCTCCGGGAGACGGACCTCGCGACGACGACGCCAATCGAGGCGCTGACCCTCCTCGCGGAGCTGCAAGACCGGGTGGGAGAATGAGGCGACTGGACCGGGAGACGGTCGACCGCATCGCCGCGGGCGAGGTGGTGACTCGGCCGGCCCGCGTCGTCGTCGAACTCGTCGAGAACGCCCTCGACGCGGGCGCAGAGCGAGTCGAAATCGAGGTGGCGGGCGACGGCACCGAGCGGATTCGCGTCGTCGACGACGGGCGAGGGATGAGCGAGTCCGAGGCGCCGATGGCCGTCGAGCGCCACACGACGAGCAAGCTCCCGGACGGCGACCTGACGGGCGTCGACACGCTGGGCTTCCGGGGCGAGGCGCTGGCGAGCATCGCGGACGTGGCGCGACTCACGCTCACGACCAACGACGGCGGCAGGCGCGGGACGCGAGTGCGCGTCGACGGCGACGACGTGAGCGTCGCGGACGCGGGGCGGGGCCGAGGGACGACCGTCGAGGTGCGCGACCTGTTCTACAACCGCCCGGCGCGGAAGGAGTCGCTGGCCGCGCCGGCGACGGAGTTCGAGCAACTCAGCGAGCGCGTGTCGGCCTACGCCCTCCTGCGCCCCGAGGTGGCCGTCGTCCTCGAACACGACGGGCAGCGAGTGTTCGCGACGCCGGGGTCGGGCGACCCAGTCGACGCCGCCCTCGCCGTCTACGGCCGGGAGGTGGCTCGCGAGAGCACGACCCTCGACGCCGAGACGACGCTGTCCGTCGACGGCCGGGAGCTGGCAGTCCGAATCCGGGGCCTGCTCGCCTACCCGTCCGTCACGCGTGCCGCGAGCGAGCACACCCGCCTCGCGGTCAACGGCCGACCCGTCGCCGTCCCGTCGCTCCGCCGAGCAGTCGAGCGCGGCTACGGGTCGCTCCTGCCGAACGACCGCCACCCCGTCGCGGCGCTCGACGTGTCACTTCCGCCCGAGGCGGTCGACCAGAACGTCCACCCGACGAAGCAGACGGTGGCGCTCCGGGCGGCCGACGCCGTCGCGTCGGCAGTCGAAGACGCCGTGGCGGACGCACTCGAAACGGCGGACCTCCGGCGGTCGGCGGACGTGGCGATGGACCTCGACGCGGCGCTCGGCCCCGTCGAGCGCGAGTCGTCGCGGCTGGGCGACGCGACGTTCGTCGGGCAGTTTCGCGACCTGTACCTGCTCTGTGAGGCGGGCGACGAGTTGCTGGTAATCGACCAGCACGCCGCCCACGAGCGAGTCAACTACGAGCGCCTGCGCGACGCCCTCGACGGCACGGAGGCGCCGTCGGCGACGCTCGACCCGCCGGTGACGCGGGCGCTTTCGCCGAGCGAGGTGGCCGCCGTCGAACGGTACGCGGACGAACTCAGTGCCCTCGGCTTCGACTGCGACCCCTTCGGCGGCGGGACGGTCCGGATTCGGGCCGTGCCCGCCCCGTTCGGCCGGGTCGCGGACGCCGACGCACTCGAAACGACGCTCGCGGCGCTGCGCGAGGGCGGCGACGCCGACCCGCGGGACGAACTCCTCGCGGACTTGGCCTGTCACCCGTCGCTCAAGGCGGGCGACACGCTCGACTGCGACGACGCCGCGGCACTCGTCGAACGACTCGGAGCCTGCGAGCAACCCTTCGCCTGCCCGCACGGCCGGCCGACGGTACTGGCGCTCGACGAAACGCATCTCGCGAACGCCTTCGAGCGCCACCCGCGGCGCGGCTGATACTGTCGGCTGTAACTGGTGCGAGACGTTCGGCACCCCGGAGTGCCGAACGTCTGTATCGACTCACAGCCGACAGGATACTCACCACTCCTTGCAGTCGGCACAGACGTACCGCTCACCGTCGCGCCAGCGCCAAGAGACGACGGCGCTGCAGGCGTCGCAGGTGCCGTCGGCAGTCCACCGGGCAGTCGGGGTGGCGGGGGCGGGCGCGTCGGCATCGGCTGTGTGGTCGGCCATCTGTCACTCCGTCGCGCGGTCGTGCGCCGTCGCCGCGAGGTCGATGGCGGTGTCGAGGTCCGGGCCGATGGGCGACCCGACGACGACGCTGTCGGCGTGGTCGAGAACCGCCGCGAGGCGGTCGGCCACCTCGTCGACCGTCCCCGCGACGCAGAAGGCCTCGACCATCGCGGGCGAGACGCGGTCGAACGCCTCGGAGAAGTCGCCGGCGCTGAGGGCGTCGCCGATGGCCGCGGCGCGGTCGTGGTCCAGGTCGTGCCGGTCGAGGACCGGCGGGGCGGCGCCGGCGGCGATGAAGGCGACGGGGGGTCGAGCGGCCGCGCGGGCGGCCTCGCCGTCCTCCGCGACGCTGACGCTCGCGTAGGCGGCGAGGTCGAACTCGCCGAGGCCGTCGAGGCGGTCGTCGAGTCCGTCCTCGACCTGGTCGCGCGCCCACCGCAGGTCGGCGGGGTGGGAGCCGTTGAACAGCAGACCGTCGGCGTGCTTGGCCGCCATCTTGCACATGTGCGGCCCCTCGCCGCCGACGTAGGTCGGAATCGGCGTCGGCACCTCGAAGTTGAGGCCCGCGTCCTCGGCGGTGAAGGTGCCGTCGTGGGTGACGCGCTCGCCGTCCCAGAGCCGTTGGGCGACCTTGAACGCCTCGAGGACGGGGCGCAGGCCCCGGTCGTCGGCGAGGCCGAGATTCTGGAGCGTCGAGGGGTCGCCGGGGCCGATGCCGAAGACGGCGCGGCCGTCGCTGGCCTCGGCGAGCGTCCCCACCTCGCCCGCGAGCGTCACGGGGTGGCGTTCGAGCGGGTTGACGACGCCCGGCCCGAGGCGGACGGTGTCGGTCGCGTCGGCGAGGCGCGCGAGCGCCGCGAAGGGCGAGCGGTTGTTGTAGTGACTGGAGACGAAGAGCGTGTCGTAGCCGGCGCGTTCGACCGTCGTGCCGAGGTCGACCAGTCGGTCCAGCGGATGCTCGGGCGTGAGCTCGAATCCGAACATCAGCGGCGGTACCTCCCCGGCGACGAACGCGTCGGAATCATAGGGTGCGTGGATTAGTGTCGACGTGCAAAAAGCGTTCGTCGTCCGCGGGGTCTGCCGCGAACGGTGACGCTCAATCGTCCTCGAACGACCACCCACGAAGCGCCTGCCGGACGAAATCGCCCTCCACGTCCCGAAAGAGGGCGTCGCTGCCGTCGTGGTCGCCGAACTCGAAGTCGCGGACGACGACGACCGGCGTGCCGCCCGCGCCCTCGCCGGCGACGAGGTTGGCCGCGGCGGCGAGTTCGTCGACGATGGCTTGGACGGTGACGCCGAGTTCGCGCCCCTCGCGGTCGTGTTCGCCCCGCCAGTCGCGGGCCGCGGGCGTGCCCGCCCAGCCGACCGCGACGCCGCGCTGGCCGTGTCGGAAGGGTCGCCCGCAGGTGTCGGTGACGACCACGCGCTCGGCATCCAGTCCCGACGCGATTCGGGCCGCACTCTCGTCCGGTCGCCGGGGAAGGAGCAACAGGTCGCCGCCGGGCACGTTCGAGCGGTCGATGCCCGCGTTGACCGTGACGTGACCGAAGCGCGTCTCCGTGAGGAGGAAGGGCGCCTCCATCAGGAGGTCCGTGCTCTCTTCGAGGACCGCCTGCGCGAACTGCGGGTCCTTCTCCTCGCCCGTCGCGCGTTCGAGGCGTGCGGCGACTTCGCGGGCGCGCGGCCCCGCCGGGAAGTCTTCGAGGTCCGCGACCCGTCCCTCGGCTTTCGAAACGACCGTACTCGCCACACAGACCACGTCGTCCGGGCGGAGGTCGACCCGGTCGGAGACGAGGGCGGCGATGTCGTCCTCGGGCGTGATTTCGGGGAGGTCGGGGACGGGAAAGACTGTCATTCCCTCCGACGGGGCGTCGGCCATCAGTCGCCCCCGCTGTGGAGCGTCACGTCGAGGGTGCCGGACTCGACCGTGGCGGTCAGCATCGTCGTCTCCGTCGCGGGGTCGGCGCCCGTCGCCGACCCGGGGTTGAGGATGCGAACGCCGTCGTGGACCTCGTCGAGGGGTTCGTGCGTGTGGCCGGCGATGCCGACGGCGTCCGGGCCGCCGTGGGTCGTCACCGCGTCGGCGACGCGGCCCTCGTAGCCGATTCGGTCGCCGGTCCCGTGGGTGACGACGAACTCGACGCCGCCGCACTCGACGGTGGCGACGGGGGGCAGGTCGACGCTTCGGTCGTCGACGTTCCCGCGGACGCCCGTGAACTCGCCGCCGGCGAGCGCCCGTATCTCGTCCACGACGGATTCGGTCGCGAAATCGCCGGCGTGGACGACGTGGTCCGCCGCCTCGACCCGCGCCCGAACCCAGTCCGGCACGCCGCCGGCCCGCCCGGGGACGTGCGTGTCGCTGATTATCGCCAACTCCATACCCGCCCGTCGGCGCCGAGCGTGAAATCGTTGTCCCAACGTTCGTGTCGTCGGGCTGCGAAGTCGGAGTGACACACGCCGTCACCTGCTTCCGTCGCCGCCGGACGGCGGTACTGCTCGGTCGGTGGAGCGACGCCGCGGGCAGGTACCGGCCGCTGGGCGGAGATTTCGGGCTCTGTCGAGGGCGATCCGCCAATCTGGTGAGCGAGGTGTGTACTGAACGGGGCAGTCTCAACACTACGGGTGTCGAGGCGGCCGCGGCCGAATATGAAGGGCCGAATCGGGGGACGAACGGCAGGAGTAGGGCGCAGGGGGTTGGGAGCGTGTGTCAGTTATGCGTCGGCGCTGGCCTCGTCACCCTCGTCGGGCGTGGCGTCGCTGACGGCGTCGCCGAGCGAGCCATCGAGGTCACCGCTCAGGAACGACCCGATGGCGTCGTGAATCTCGCCGATGTGGTCGGGCACGGCTGCGGGCAGGTCGGCGGGCGGGCCGCGACGGTCGGCCTCGTCAGCCGCGCCTGCATCGGCTTCGTCGGACGCATCCGCGTCAGCGTCGTCGCTCACGGGAGTATCAGCGGGCTGGCCGTCTGCCGACTCGTTGTCCGCATCGTCGGCGTCCGCACTCGCGTCATCGGCGTCCTCGGGGTGGTCGTCGCGCTGGTCGTCCGCACCGACGTCCACGGGCGCGTTCCCGGGCACTGCGGCGACCGTTCCGGTGGCCACCACCAGTGCGGCGAACACGACCGCGATGAGTTTCGTTCGGGTCACCGTTGCGCTCAGTGCGTGTGGCTCAGGAGTATTGAATCCCCCATCCCGTCAACCCGGATTTCTGCGGTTTGAGCCGGCTTAAATCCGGATATAATCGAGATAAGCTGGGATAACGGCGCATGAACTGGGTCGGAAACAGGGGTTAAAACGGGCCGAACTTCTCGACGACGAACCGCCGGAGCTTGCGCGACGAGGCTTCCCACGTGTACGTCGAAGCGGCGAGTTCGCGGGCGTTGGTTCCGACCGTTCGACGCCGCTCCGGCGCGTCGGCGAGGCGCCGAATCGCCGCCGGGAGCGCGTCGCACTCGGCGACGACGAGATGCTCGTCGGGCGTGGCGTCCAGTCCCCGGGCGCCGAATGGCGTCGAGACGACAGGGAGGCTCCGCGCGAAGTAGTCGATGAGTTTGATGTTCGTCCCGCCGCCCGACTGCATCGGGTTGAGGGCGATGTCCGTGGCGTCGAAGTGGGCTTCGAAATCGTCCTCGACGTACCCCGCCGTGGTGACGTTCGCCGGAAGGGCCGCCTCCTCGAGGGCGTTGCCGACGGTTCCCATGACGAGGAAGTGAACCGACGCGTCGAACTCGCGGGCGACGTCGACGACGGTTTCCGCGGCCTCGACGTTCGGCTTGTAGTTGCTCCCCATGAACAGACAGACCGTCGCGTCCGGTGAGATACCGTAGCGTCGGCGGACGCGCGTCGCCGCCTCGGTATCCGGGCGGTGGTCGCGCAGGTCGTCCTCGTAGGTGCCGTTCGGCGCGACGAGAATCGGACCGCCGGGGTCGTACGTCTCGCGGTAGACGTTCGCGTCGCGTTCGCTGGTGCAGACGATGGCGTCCGCGCCCTCGACGGACCGGCGTTCGAGCGCATCGACCCGGCGCTCGACCCACCCCTCGAACAGCGGTTGGTCGATGTCTCCGAATCGCTCCGTCTCGACGTTGTGACTGGAGAACACCACGGGCGTCGACTCGTCGACGTGGTCGAGGACGTACGGCGTCTGCCACGGTTCGCGGGCGAGCACCACGTCGGCGTCGGCGAGCAGCGTGCCGAGACCGTCACTTGCCACCGACAGCGCCTGCCCCTGGAAGACGTTGGGGTAGCCGACGAGCATCGGCGCCTTCAACAGTTCGTGTAGCGGGTGGAGATGGCGGTATTCGGTGTATCGCTCCGCGATTTCGACCGTCCGCCGCAGGTCGAGTGACTTGTACATCGCGGGCGACCCCCCCTGACAGAAGCGGGTGACCGTGTCCCCGTGTTGGGGGAACTCCTTCACCAGGCCGTGGGTGCGGTGGTCGCCGCCTAACCGTGGTGGGTAGGTGACGTAGGGGGCGACCTGGGTGAGGTGCACACTTTTGTGTAGCTCTCAGACTTCGTTTATTCGTGCCGATTCGCTCTCATATATCTCGAGAGGTCGGTCAGATCTTCGACAACAATCTATTCTCTTTCGAACGCCGTATACGACACGCAGCATTTCGATGTATGAAGAATATTTTCCACATAGCCGGAGATATTCCGGCTACCGGCTAATTAACAACATCAGGGATTATACTGAAACAGCATGCTTATTGACGAAAAGACGAAATCGCGGATTATGCCGAAGAAGCGCATTCTCGTTACCGGCGATGCTGGCTTTATTGGTCCGAACCTCACGAACAATCTGGCCCCGGGCAACGACGTTATCGCGCTTGACGACGAATGTCGCGGTGTATCTGGGAATATCATCGCACAATCCGCCAACGATATCTACGTCTACGACATGATAGCCGACATCTCAAAGGCGACGAGCAAGGTTGATTGGGTGCGGAAGATGGGCATCGGGGACGGTATCAAGCGAGTCTGTGGGCAGGATACGTGAACACGGTATCAGTGGTCTACATCTGACCAGACATGGATGATCGCGAGGACGACTCGGACTCCAGTCAGTTCATCAACATCCGTAATCAGGCAAGCCTCTCCCTCGCGGGGAACTTCGTCGACGCGGGTATCAGCTTTCTCGGTCTCGTCCTCTTCGCGAACGTCCTCGGTGCCGACGGCCTCGGGAAGTTCTACGTGATTCTCGCCATCGTGAAGGTATGTCTATTCCCAATCGCCGGCATCGGCCAGTCGGTGATGAAACGTGGGAGCGAGAGCGACCTTGATCCCGCGACATTCTTCGGTGGGGGCCTCGCGTATGGGGCGGTATACGCGCTGGCCATCGGGGCCATCGTCGCCACGGTGTTTGCTGTCGCTCCCACCCTGCTCCAATACGGCCCCGCAATCGTCGCCGGCGCGTTCGCCGTCTTCGCCAGCCGCATCTTCTATATGCTCCTACTCGACACGTACCGGAGCCGGGGAAAGACGGGTTTTGCGACGCTCACTGACAACGCCCACGGAATCGTGGAGACGGGTGCACAGGTCGCGTTCCTGCTCGCCGGCTTCGGCGTCATTGGTCTGCTCGCCGGCACGGCTCTTACGACGATGGTCGTCGCACTCGTCGTTCTGTGGGCTTCCGAAGTGAGTGTCGAACGACCGTCCGTGGCGACGCTACGGTCGATCGCCGACTTCGCCCAGTGGAGCGTCGTCACGTCCGGACTCGGCACTATATATGACAGGCTTCCGGTGCTCATCCTCGGGACGTTCCTCGGAGAAGCCGTCGCTGGGTACTACACCTCAGCGATGCGACTGCTGATGCTCGGGAGCTATGTCGGCGGTAGCATCGCACCGGCGTTGATGGTGCGTGTGTCCGCCGTCTCAAGCGACGGGAATGCAGATTCTTCTCTCGACGACTTCCGACTCTCAACCGCCTATGCCGCGGTTCTGGCGATTCCCATCATGTTCGGGAGTCTCGCCATCCCGGATGCGTTAATGGTGACTGTCTTCGGGCCGACGTTCAGCGGGACGGGTGCCGTCCTCGCGGTCCTCAGTCTCTATCACGTCGTCAATACGTACGATACCATCGCAGACTCCTTTTTCGACGGTAGCGACCGTCCGGATCTTTCGATGAAGACGAGGACCGTCGCGCTCGCCGTTCGCGTCGCTTTGATCGTCACGCTGCTCCCCCGGTTCGGAATCACGGCTGTCACCGTCGCCGTCGTGATCTCGCACATCGTCGACCTCAGCATCGTCGCACTGCTACTCCGCTCCGAGTTCGGGCGCATCGCCGCCCCGACGCGAGTGGCGTATCAGCTCGGTAGCGGGGTGATTATGTGGGGTATAGTCAATTATCTTGCCGACAGCTACCCGATTACTGGCTGGCTATCACTGCTCGCCGTCGTCGGAGTCGGAGCGGTAGTCTACGTCTCGCTTATGTTCGTTCTCGACGAGTATCTGCGCCACGCCGCTATCGATATCGGTCGGGACACGTTACGGACGCTCGTCGGAACGTCGTAGCTCCCGTGGCTTCCGGTGTCACACAACGTTGAATAGCGTCACGTCGGAATTACTACTGATGTCGCCGTTCTCCCGACAACCCCTCTTTGCGCTCCTCGCGTTCACTCTCCTGATTCTTCTCGGAGCGGTCGGTCTATGGACCTCACCGACACAGCTGCTGGATACTATCCAGTCGAGACACCACCACTGGACCACCATTCTCGTCGTGATATTCGTGCTATACCTCGTACGACCATTTCTGCTGTGGCCGCTTAGTCCGTTTTCGGTGTTCGTCGGCTACATGTACGGTGTTCCGGCAGGATTGCTCGTTGCCCTGTGCGGCACGTTGTTCACCAGTTATCCGCCGTACATCGTGGCGACGCACTTCCGAGAACGATCAGATTACTTCGCTCACTTCGCTGAACGAGGCGCTGCCGTCGCCGACACAACCGGGGAGGTACGCGGAATGATCGCAGCGCGGATATCGCCTGCGCCGGCGGATGCAGTGTCGTACACTGCGGGTGTCGCCGGAGTTTCGACGACGACCTTCGCGATCGGGACATTACTGGGTGAACTGCCGTGGGCCCTGTTCTACGTTCTGCTCGGACAGTCTATACATCGCTTTGCATTGGGGGCAATCTCAGGGACTGGGGTCCTCTTTCTGGTCGGGGCATCGCTCGCTTCCGCACTGATTCTCGCACAGCCGGCTTACCGTGTGGCGAGGGCCTATCGAGACGGAGAGCTCTAACTGCGTCGACGGTACGCCCGATAGGACAGGAACACTAGCGTCCCGATTACTGCACCGAACCATAGCGTACCGACGCGGATGACCAGCGTGGAACTGACTGCGATGGTTCGTGAGTAGCCGAGAATGACGAGTGTGCTGACCATGCTCGCCTCGGCAGCGGCCAATCCCCCTGGAAGTAAACTCGCAGCACCGATGACCGATCCAAGTCCGAACACGAACAGAGCCGAGAGCAACGACGCTCTGGGGCTGAATCCGCCCAGAACGACCAAAGTGCCACTCCTTCTAGGCCCCACGCGAGGAGGCTGATGATCATTGCTGCGACGAGTGGTTGAGGACGGAAGGGCGTGTACGCATTCTGGTAGAACTCCTCTAGCTCGTCGGCATAATCACTGATAACCGGTATCCGCTCCAAGGCCTGCAGAAGGTGGAGTGCTAACGTCTACCACTGAAGAAGTACTAGCCCAGAGACGAATACTGCCGTCACGACGACGACAGCTGTGGACGATTGCTGGAACACGACTAGCCCGAGGAGCGCAAACGTGGCGAGCGCTAACAAATCGGTGACGCGTTCCGCTCCGACAATGGGTGCAGTACGGCTGACCGGGATGCTCTCCAGATCTCGCAGGAACCACGCCTTCCACACCACGCCTGCCTTGCCGGGGGTTACGACCATCATAAGTCCACTGACGAAGACGACGAAGCTCCGGCGGGGTGGGACGTCAATTCCGAGCGTTCGAAGATAGAACTCCCATTTCAAGAACCTGATAGCGTAGCTCATAGCCACGAGTCCGAAGACGGCACCTATCCGCCACGGGTGGAGCGAGGCGATTGCGTCTGCGACTGCGGCCGCTTGTCCGAACGCGAACAGCCCCAGAAACACCGCAACTGTCAGGAGCGCGGTCAGCCAGAGGCCGTGTGACCGAACCGCACGCCGGATAGCGGCGAGATAGCCGGTCATACGTTCAGTACTGCGAGTGCGTCGTTCAATTTCGTCGCGACATGACCGGACAGATAACCACCCCGACCGCCAGCCTGCGTCTCGTCCGCTTGAATCGCGTCGAGAACCGGGCCACTACACTCGGTGACAGCGCGTCCCACTTCCATCGCGAAGTGTGCATCGCTTCCACCAGTGACGGAGAGTCCACGACGGTCAGCAAACTCCCGAGCGCGTCGATTGAAGCGTGGGAGAATACACCGGGAATTCGTCACCTCGACGGCGTCCACCTTATCGCCGATCTCGTCAAGTGAATCAATGTAGGACTCGCGGAAGGTATCAAACGGATGTGAGAGAACAGCGACACCACCCTGCTCGTGAATGTGGTCGATAACGGCACAGGGGTCGGCTTGCGGCGGGACCGTCGACACACCGAGAGCGAGCATATGTCCTTGCGTCGTCGTCACTTCGACACCGGGAATTATATCCAGTCGTTCAGGAGCCTGAGCAACCACTTCCGCGTAGCCGTCAAGCGTATCGTGATTGGTAATCGCGACGCCATCGAGGCCCGCTTCGATGGCAGCAGTAACTATCTCTTCCGGTGCGGCTCTGGAACAGGGGGACGCGTCGGTGTGTACCTGCAGATCGTAGCGCCTCATTTGATGGCCTCCAACGCTACCTCCGGCACGTTATAGAGGACAGCGATAGGTTCGGGCCGGAGCTAGGAGTTATCCGCACCCCTGACAGTAATCGGCAGACTCTAGCATTATTTCGCACCAATCTATTTCACACGCCGATATCAAGTGTCTGTATGGCATCTATGTTTCTTGAGTCACGGACGGGTCGCCCCTGAAAAAACGAGCGGGGCGTTCTCTGAGAATCTAATCACGGCTATCATGACTACTGCCTGACGTGATGGGGACTACCGATGTTTGCGAGGAGAAGTGCGTAACAAGGATTATATAGACTCTTACTCTCCAGACAGACAAATGAAGACGGTCGTACTAGGATTCGATGGCGTTGAGCCGACGTTGCTCGACCGACTTGAGTCAGAGGGGAAGATGCCCGGCTTCGAAGATCTCCGCGGGGACGGACTCTACTCGCAACTGGACTCAACGGTGATTCCGATATCGGCGATGGCGTGGAGCTCGTTTCTCACTGGGGTGAACCCAGGAAAGCACGGGGTGTACGACTTCATCTCTCGTTCGGCACCCGACTCCGCGGAGTTCGATCTCACGACGTCGAACACGCGACAAGCCCCGGCGATGTGGGACTATCTCAACGCCGTCGGCAAACGCGTCGGTGTTGTCGGGATGCCCGTGACCTACCCCGTTGACGAGTTCGACGGGTTCGCGGTGAGTGGCTACCCTACACCGCATCGCGAGCAGTCATTCTGGCCCCCCGAACTGGAAGAGACGTCCCCAGTCGATCCAGGTGAGATGCACGCGAAGGTACACTTCGACGGCACGAACCGCGAGGATTTCATCGAAGACCAGTTCAGACAGTTCGACGCCATCGAACGGTTTCACAACCACGCACTCGACGAGAAAGAGTGGGACCTCCTGGTCACTGTGTTCAAACAGACCGACGACATCGCCCACGTCGCGTGGGACGACCCGGAACTGCACGATATCTATCAAGAAGCTGATCGCGTACTACGAGAGACTCGCCAGCGATTGGAGGCGATGGATGAGGAGTACCTGCTCATCATACTCAGCGACCACGGGTTCGGTCCGGTGGACAAGACGCTGTTCCTCAACAACGTCCTCCGTGACCTCGGCTTCCTCGAACTGAAGAGCGGCCTCGGCACGAAGATGCGCGACACGCTCTCAAAGGCGGGCCTCAATATGCTGAACGCGTATCGGGTCGCTTCGTTACTAGGCCTGGGAGAGCGGCTGATGTCCGTCGGTTTCGACGACGAGTCATCGAAGGCAAAACTGCTGTCCGGGCTCCGAAACGCGTTGTTGATCGGGACACACGACATCGATACCGACCGTAGTGCCTGCTTCTCCCGAGGGAACTACGGACAGATTTTCGTGGAGGACGACAATCGGACCGATGCACTCGTAGAAGGGCTGCTCGACTACACTGTCGACGGCGAATACATCATCGCCAATGTCCACCGTGCGTCCGAGCATTTCGATGGTGACGCCATCGACCTTGCGCCGGACCTCATGATCGAGACACCCGATTACCGCTACCTTACCGCCCGCGGGTTCGCTCTCGCTACGGACCAGGTCCTCACCGATCATATAATCGGTCGCGATGCAGAGCACAAGCAGAAGGGTGTGTTCTTCGCGACCGGGTCAGGTATCGATGCCGACGCTGCACTTTCCGAACCGTCGCTCGAGGACGTTCTTCCGACGTTGATGTACGCGATGTCAGAAGACATACCGACGTGTCTCGACGGCGACGTGTTAGAACTGTTCGAAGAGGCTTCCGAACCAACGTTCAGAGAGTTCGATCTTGAGTTCGAGCGTCGCGGTGACGACATAACCGACGAGGAACGTGAAGAACTGCGGTCCCAACTAGAGAGTCTCGGGTACGCGAACTGAACTACTGAGTTTTCTCATCGGCCACCACGGTTCCCGACAGCTTCGACTGGTCGAAGTGAAGAACGAGCACGTATATCGGCGTCCCAAGCAGGACGAGCGTGACGACCGTGATTGTTCTGTCGAGCAGTATCAACGCAAGTGCACTTTCGGCCGACAGACCAAGGCTCAGGAGAACGCTCGTGCTGATCACTTCAACGAGACCGATGCCCGCCGGCACCCACGGGAGTCCCGATAAGAAGGCGACTAGCAGCGCTAAGAGCGTGATTTCGGCTAACGAGAGGTTAATGCCGAGTGCGGCAGCGACGAGCGCCGTTCTGATGATGTTCGTGCTCCACACGGAGACGCTGAGAGCCATGATGGAGACGCGATCACCGAGCGAACGCCCGCTAGCCGCTCTGAGGCCACGACGGAAACTCGTGACTGCCGAGTTCATACGCTCCGGAAGTGGAATGACATCGAACCGGAGCAGAGCTACGGTCCCGACTCCGACAACGACCAGCAACACGACTGCCCAGGTCGTCACGCGTGATACGAATTCGGTTCGCCGCGTCAAGACGATGGGCAAGGCGAAGACGAGCCCGACCGCCAAGAGGCACAGGTCGATGATTCGCTCAGCGGCAATCGTTCCTGCGATACTGGACACCCGATCGTCGTAGCGGCCCGCTGCCAAGTAACTCCGGTAGATGTCCCCCAGTTTAGCTGGAACGAGTGTGTTCAGGTAGTAACCGACGAGGAGGATGAGGTTCGCCGAGAGTCGTCCTGCTTCCACGTCGATGGCCGAGAGGAACCAGCGCCATCTTTCGGTGCGGAGGGGAAACGAGACGTAGAACGCCAGCATCGCCGCCGCGAACAGCAACGGGTCGGCACGGCGTAACGTGTCAAACGCGCTCTGAATGTCGAATTCCTGGATCAGATAATAAAATGCGATTCCGACGACGATTAGCGTGAAGCCGTATCGGAGAGCTATTTTGCCGATTTTAATACGCCTGCTCATTCGTAGCAGGACATCTCAACGTAGCGACCGTCAGTTTGTTTGATCCAATTAGCACCCATAGTCCCAATAAAGTAGTGGCATGGTCGATGCTGATTCCAGTACAGGCTCCGGGCGTCGGGAGGGTCGTACAGGTTCGTTGGGCCCGCTCCTGCTGCGCTCTCGGCCTCGCTGCCCGAGCCAACTGGGCCGAAAAGCCATTTTCCCACGTCGCCTAATGCGTCGGTCGCCACCGACTTATCACCGTACGTTACTCCGTCTTCTGTCGTAGTAAGCGGCTCTGCGACGAGGCCAATCCCACCGAGGAATACGCCGCTGATGAATAAGACAGTCACCACCACAGCAACGATGCCACGCTGGGTCGGCAGAGAGACTTCGGCGACGATGAGCCCGAACCCGATACCGACGATAGCGACACCGAGGAACAGGTCTGGGAAACCATCCAAATCGAAGTAGAATATCTGAAGCCCGTACCACGTGCCAACGACGAACACCCACCACCGTGTGTCAAACTCGTTTCGCAGGGTTCCGACGATACCGGCCGCCCCGATTAACACTATCGGGATGAGGTACCCTAGGAAGCGAAAGCCTTTCCACAGTCGAACGAACGGCTCAAAGGTCTCTGAGAGCAGGAACGGGGCAACGACGACCTCAACGAACATCGGCTCGATGGCCCCCCAGAAAACGAACGGTGTGACGACGACGAGCGTGGTCGCTGCCATCCCGGTCAGGGCCCGTACCGGTACGGTTCGCGTCCGTTGGTACTCCAATCCGAGCACGACTACCGGGAAGACGGCTCCGAACTGCCAGAATCCTGCCGCGGCTGCGGCGGCTACTCCGCTCGCCAGCGACTGTCCCGAGTAATGGAGGTAGAGGGCTGCCAGCCCGAAGAACAGGGTGAAGTATTTCGGCCGGAAGCCGTGGGCTGCTAGGTAGTGGAAACCAGGATAGGCTAGCAACACGGCACCAGCACAGAACCCTGCGAGGCTGCTCTCGGTCAACTCCGTCGTCAGGTAACCGACGAGGAGCACCGAACCTGCCGCGACAGCGCTTGTGGTCGCGACGTGGTACGCGTGCAATAATAACATATTGTCGAACGCGAAGAACGCGAGCAACGCCGTCCACTCGAACACCAGCGGTGGCTTCACGTCCCAGAACGTGACGTACGGGATTGCTCCTTTTGTCGTATACCAGCCGGCGTGAGCGTAGAACGCACCGTCGTAGTTGATGAGTGTCGGCGAAAACAGAGCCGTCCGAACCATCGATATAGCGAACACCGAAATCGTCGCCGCGATGAGGGCTAGTCGCCATGGGTCGTCGCTCAGCCCCCGTTTTAGCCCTCGGAGACCCCGACCGGTCAACATTATGTGTGCGGAGGCAGTTCCCCAACTTAATACTGATGTATCAGAGTGAAACGGGGGGCATTGCGTCGCAGGCTAAGGGACTTCTCTGGGAGATGCGGCCGTGGCAGTGGTACAAACAGAGTATGGTGCTGTTGGGTGTTACGTTCTCTGGGCGCCTATTCGATGTCAGTGCTGTCGTCCAGTCCCTCCTAACCGTCAGCGCCTTCTCAATGGTCGCGGGAGCCGTGTACGTGTTCAACGATATCAGCGACGTGGAACAGGATCGTAAGCATCCCGAGAAACGCAACCGGCCTATCGCTAGTGGTACGGTCTCGATTCCGACGGCTACCATCTTCGGTGGCTTTGTCGGAGTTGTGGGCCTTTGGCTGGGATACTACGTGGATGTCCTCGTACTCGCTATCCTGTTAGCTTACGTCTTAAACAACGTCTTCTACAACTTGGGCCTGAAAGATGTCCTGTTCGTGGATATCCTGATTATCGCAATCGGATTCGTTCTCAGGGCACTCGCGGGAGTCTATGCGATTCAGACGGACGTCGGCCTACCGAGTCCGTGGCTCATCGTCTGCACACTGCTGGCGGCGCTGCTGCTCGGACTTGGAAAGCGGTATCAAGAACTGAAACACCCTGAGTCCGACGACACGCGCACCAGTCTGGAGCGTTACGATATACAGGTCATCGACCGGCTCCTCGTGGTAGTTATCTCTACCCTTCTGATGGCCTACTCGCTGTACACGTTCAACGGCGGTAATCAGTTAATGATGCTGACCCTCCCGTTCGCGTACTTCGCGACCTTCCGATTCTATCACCTGATCTATCTTGACGATGAGGCGCGGACCGTAGAGCGTATGATACTGTTCGATCGTTCGTTCATCGTGAACCTCGCGCTGTGGGTGGCTGCGATCCTCATAGCGATATACTTGAGACAGTTGTTCGTCGGGGTGCTCGGATGACGCGAACATACGACATACACGTACACACCCGAGTCTCCCCGTGCTCTCGGAACGAGCCCGAGGACATCATCGACCGTGCGGTAGCAGCCGGGCTGGACGGTATCGCAGTCACTGACCACGATTCGGTGCAGGGCGGTGTCGATGTCGCCACACTCGCGCCACCGGAGTTAGAGATCATTGTCGGTGCCGAACTCACAACTTCACAGGGCCATCTGCTGGCCCTAGGAATCGACGAGACACCTCCGGTGGGAACCGAGACACTGGATGCTATTCAGTTCGTGCACGACCATAGCGGTGTGGCAGTGCTCGCACACCCGTTCGACTCTTTCCGACAGACGTACCAGGCAGACTTGGAAGCGATTGCCGACGCTGTGGACGGTGTCGAGGTCAAGAACTCACGGTGCCTGCTCACCAGATTCAACACCCGTGCGGAAGTATTCGCCGACGAACACGACCTGCCCGTAACTGGTGGAAGCGACGCACACTTTCCGATGGAGGTCGGCCGTGCAGTAACTCGGTGTGAAGGGCCGCTTCTCGAAGCGATCCGGTCGGGAAAGTCCACGGCCGCGGGTAGGGATGGATACCTCTCCGGCCACGTCGCGACGAAACTCAACGACGCGCTCTCACTGCTCGGTCGGTGATTCGGCCCCACCGAAGCCCCCCAGTCAGGTTTCCGACCTGCCCTCGTTCTGACCAGTGATCTAGACGGTACGCCTCCACGCGGCGGATGCAGCTCGAAGCAGAAGAGGAGGTAAAGCTGGTCTGCTGGATGGCTGTCGCACCGGAATCCGACGACTCTACCGAGGAGCCCTGACCCTTACTAATATCTCAGGTAGAGGTTGACATGTTCGAGAATTAAGGGACGGTCTACAGTTTCGTGGGTGAGGTTACGGCACTGGGACCAAGTCGAAGCGCGACTGCTGTCAGCCTCGTAAGCCAGGTAACCCATCTCTACTTAGAGATCGGCTCAGCTAACCGGCGATCGACAGTCCGCGAAGATTGCCAGCTCTCCCGTTAGTAGGTCTTGTTACGGGTTGGTTAGTGATCTCGGACCTCTACACTAGCCGCTGACAGCATCGCGCCCATCTACTCCTAATACCTGTCTTCAGCCCTTGAGAACATATAATTCGACGGAATCAGCGTTTGTCTATTAGAACTTATAGTATAGCGGCAACCCCGTTCTTGTCGAATTAAACGGATAGCAATTCTAATACCGCTGTTTAGGTGCCGGATCATACTGTTCGACGGCTCTGTCCGAGGCGTAGAAAATAACAGCAATAGCCAGTAGCAGGATGAAAGCCGCCCCTGGCTGAATGAGATGCGACAGATCTGGAGCAGACCCCCATCGAGTAGTATGAGACGAGCATGGCTCCGATGACGGTGCCTGAATAGAGCGTATAGGCACCGATAGCGCCCAATACTACTGCGTCACTAATCCCTAACTGAAATAGCATTTGATTCCATTTAGCGGGGCGATGGCGGCTCACAGCCTTCTTACCGAACGGTAGGAACAGACGATCAAAGATTCGCCTCCACAAGCGGGCCCACTCTGTAGGATCCGGTTCGTCCATCCGCGTGAATTTCGACAGCCAACAAGACGTTTGGTAACCTATGTAGCCTGCCCCGGCCACTATTCGTCGTCCGAGGATTCTCAGATGTGATTCGGGTCGTGGGTGTAGCTACGGTCGCAGTCTTCGCCGCCGCCGTTGCCAAAATACCGTCTGATCGAGTCGATAAGTATCTATTCGTGTTGGGTATCGCAACGCTTGCGCTCTTTGCACCCGGCGTGAAAAAATACTCACTGCTGACGCTTGTCCCCGCACTCCTTGTTGTGTTTAACGAAGAGGCTCTACGCGAAGATGGAAAACTCGTAGTACCGATCTTGGCGGCATTGAGCGTGCATATTCACTACTTCGCAATGCGAGGGCTTCTTTACCTCGCGCACGCAACGGACTTAGCTCTTTTGTTCAAGATTATTCCGGCACTCCAGCCGGCGTTATTGGGCTCTCGCGTTGTTTGTCCTGAGTTCCGTGCGATTAATTCAAGAGTATAGAACTATTAATAACTAAATGGGTTTGTCTCTGCCGGCTACAATCACACCACACGGTAGCTACGATGACTCCATCTAAAACAAGCATTTTTGTCTGGTCGAGAGTAGTAGAATCCAAATGATCGACACACCACCAAACGTTCTTCTTCTCATCTTGGATAGCGCTCGGGCCCGAAACACGAGTCTCCACGGCTACCACCGCGAGACGACCCCATTTCTAGAGGAGTTCGCGTCGTCGGCCACGACGTACACGCAGGCCCGCGCGCCTGCTGGCCGCAGTCTCCCGAGCCACGCCAGCATCTTCTCCGGCTATCTTCCCCAAGAACACGGGATCAACGACCTTGAGAACAAACTCGAGCGCGAAGCGAACGTGTTCGCCCGTCTCGCTGACAATGGCTACGACACCGGGCTGTTCACGGACAACCCCTATCTGACGGACCTCGATACAGGGCTCTCCTCTGGTTTCGAGACCGTCTTCAACGACAGGGATCTGTACGAGGACGGTGAGTCCCCTTCGGCGTTCGTCGAGGAGGAGTCGCTGGACAAGGTAGAATTCCTCACCCGTGCGCTCCGGAGTGACGCTCCAATCAAATCTCTCGCCAACGGCGTCTCGTGGATGCTGAAGTGGCGGTACCCCCGGCTCGCACCTGAAGGCACCGTATTCTCGCGTGGTTTCACGTATGCCGAACGGTTTGCGCAGTGGCGCACCGATCGCAAAGGTCCGTGGGCAGCATGTATCAATCTCATGGATACGCACGTTCCATTCCGTCCGGGTGAGGAGTACGACAGATGGGCGACATCTGACGGGAAGAATGCGCAAAATCGCACCGATATGGAGAATATCGGCGACGACGAACGGTGGAAGTTCGCACTCCTCGAAGACCGCTACGACGGGACGATTCGGCAGGCCGACGCCGTCGTCGAGCAGATACTTACGGCGCTCAAAGAAGACAGAGAGTTATCGAACACCTACGTCGTCGTTACCGCAGACCACGGCGAGGGGTTCGGCGAGCGGAGTCCCATCGACGACCATCCCTCTATCGGTCACGGCGACGCCGTGGACGAACCACTCCTACACGTTCCCCTCGTCGTGAAAGAGCCAGGACAATCTAAAGGACGGACTGTGTCCGAGCCAGTCGGTATCGTAGATACTCCTGTCGCCATCGAGCGAGCAACGACCGGTGATGTCGATGGCCCTTCGTTCGTCACCGACCGAACCGTCTTCGCGGGCGGATTCGAGGACGGCGATCCAATCGACGCAGCGTACGGGTCACACGAGTCACACGGTGTCCGGAAGTACGTCCAGAACGGCAGTGAATCGTGGTCCGTACACGTCCCCACCCCGCGAGACGCCTACTGTCTGGACGCGGAAATCCCACCGGCCATCGAGAGCGAGATTGATGCGTTATCACCAGCAAACGTCACGCAAGCAGCCGAGTCAGAGGTTACCGAGTCCGTGGAACAGACGCTCAGTGCGCTGGGATACACGGAGTGAGAGCTGACATGGATACGATACTCATCACGGTTGACGCACTACGTGCGGACCACCTCGGCCAGTATGGCTACCACCGCGAGACGATGCCGATCCTCGATGATCTGCTGGCAGAGGATGCGAACCGCTACGAGCAAGCTTTCTCGAACGGCACCCATACCGGTATCTCGCTCCCCTCGATGCTCACGTCCCGCTACCTCGGTGACCGTCCGGCGATGGAAGGGCCGACTGTCGCAGACGCCCTACCCGACGGAGTGACGACCGTCGGTGTCCACTCCAATACGTACTTCGCTACACGCGTCGGCCGTCCGTCGGGGTTCGACCACTTCGAGGACTTCGACGTCACGGGGAGTGACGAGGAGGAGGCAGTCCGCTCGATATCCCACCGCGTATTCCGTCGGACGATGGATACAGTTCGACCAGCAGTCGAGCGTCTGGGCGTGCGCGATTTCGCCGAGCGAATCCAGCGGACTATCTTCCCATCGCGACTAATTCACGAGTCGACAGCGTACGAGACCGGTGAGCGGACGACTGATCGGGCGCTGGAGATGGCCGCCGAGGTAGACGGTGATCTGTTCTTGTGGGTGCATTACATGGATCCACACCGCCCATTCTGTATGCACATCGACGATCCGGCATACAGCGACAAGGACCTATCCAGCGACGAGATACACGACCTGATGTCACGGACGGGTGTCAGCCCCAAGTCTCTGTCCGAGTCAGACCGCGAACTCCTCCGAGACCTCTACGACTCGGAACTTCGCTACACATCCGAGCAGATACGACGGCTCACAGATGGACTTCGAGAACAGGACAGATGGGAGGAGTCACAGGTTATATTCACGGCTGATCATGGTGAAGAGTTCGGCGAGCACGGCTACTACTTCCACCGAAATCGTCCGTACGACGAGCTGATTCACGTCCCGCTCCTCGTACGTGGACCGGAGACGACCGGTGAGAGTGTAGCAGACCAGCGCGAACTCCTCGACATATCACCGACAATCTGTGAGGCTCATAATGTTGAGCCTCCGGCAGAATTCCTCGGGCAGCCCCTTGGAGAAGGGAGCTCTCGTCGTGTCGTTGCGACTGGGTCGTTCAGCGATACGGAGCCAGTAGTCGCTGGGCGCTGGGAGGGATGGAAGTACATCGAAGCAGGCGAGGAACGGGAGCTATACGACCTTGACGCGGACCCGGACGAGATGTCGAACGTGGTTGACCGCTACGGCGACCGTGTGCGAGCGTTCCGAAAGGAGATTCCAGACCGACTCCGCGAGGAGGACCACAGTACAGTTCCGACGGACACAGATCAGGCAGTTGAGGACCGTCTTGCTGACCTCGGATATCTTGAGTGAAGCATAAGTGTGGATGCGTTGAACGGGTCTTATGGGTTTCAGCGACTGGGCCGCGGAGACCGCGTCACGGTTCCGTGATCAATCACCCCGATTCGCGGCCAAACGGTCCGGACAGGAACTACTGACAGGGGCGCTACGGCGCGTACCCGGTCCGGCGGGAGATTCAATCTGGGAACGGGAATGGGACGTGCTCCTCATACTCGATGCCTGTCGATGGGACGTCTTCTCGGAGAACTACGGCGATGCGGATTGGTTGGAAACTGTCGAACCGATTACCTCCGTCGGAAGTGCGTCTCCGGAGTGGATGGATAAGACGTTCACTACCGAATACAAGGACAAGCTGGCGTCCACTGCGTACGTCACCGGCAATCCGTACTCGGAGGACCATGTGACCGAGAATCAACTTGCACTCCTCGATGAGGTGTGGCGCTACGTCTGGGACGACGATCTCGGCACAATCCCTCCAGAGCCGTTGACGAACCAAGCGGTCAAACACTGGCGAACCGGGGACTACGAGCGCATGATCGTCCACTATATGCAGCCACACTGGCCGTACGTGACTAATCCAATAGAGGGCGGATTCAATCCGAGGACGGTGATAAACAATGAAAAAGCAGAAAATGCGTTTGATTTACAAAACAGAGGAGAGATATCTAAATCAGACCATATTGCTGCGTATTCAGATAATTTAGAATATATAATCGATCACATACACAGAACATTACTACAGGCAATTACTGCTGATCAAGTAGCGATAACATCAGACCATGGTGAAGCGTTCGGAGAATTCGGAATTTATGAACATCCGAGTCGAGTTCCGATACCGGTTCTACGAAAAGTACCATGGGCGATTACATCGGGACGAGACACGGGAGAATATAATATAGATGATCTCAGATCAGATACTGAGATCGGAGCTACCAGGGAGAAAAAACTCCGAGATCTCGGATACCTATGAATTCCTCATACGCACTTTTAGAAATAGTGAAACATTATAACGGTAGATACTGGTGGCGAGAGCGTTTCCAAGGGCGATTGGTCAGCCCCGTGCTCGCGGCACTCCACGGCCGTGACGGAGTAGACGTGATTGACCAGGATTGGGACAACCTCCTGATACTCGACGCCTGCCGGGCGGACATGTTCAAGGCCGTCGCCGACACCGAATGTTTCGATGCGTACGAGACAGTACGCTCTCATGGAATTCCTCACTAGACTGGATTGCTGCCAACTTCGCCAACCGAAAACTTGGCGATACTGTCTGCGTCACGGCGAACCCATGGGTTGGACAAGGAGCACTGTCCCCCTTCCACGATATTATCGAGATACATAGAATAAATAACATTCTAGGGGAGATCACGGTAGAAGGGAATAACCTAGATGATCTGCGTCAACCACCCGGCCAGTCCTGTCAAGTCCGAAGGTGAGATGAACTAACTACATTACTTAGACGAGCAACCCTGAGATAGGAATTACTTGGAATAACGTCGGAGAGGTACAAGGATACACTCAACGATGTCCGTGAACACACGTCAGTTGGAAGATGCCAACAACAGTAAGTCGGGGTTTCACCGTTGAACACCAGGAGCTATTCGTCGATTAGCTTTGAGTGTTCCTATAGCAGCTATTCTATTCTTGAGAGCTTTACTACCCGGTTTTATGACAGTCTCATAATCAAGAAGACGAGTCGATTTGTACCGCCACATCCAAGGAAGAAGCATCCTGGAGACAGTAGTAGACACAGAGACCAACAAGTAACAGAACAGTTCGAGACTTGACCACCTGAAGTGGTGAGAACGTAACACCGATTACGACTCCCCCTCTTGAACCAATTCATGTCGGAGCCGCAATACACGATCGCTGTGAGCAACTACAATATGGCCGAGACGCTTGCAGTGTCCCTCACGAGTATTCTTGAACAACTGGATGGACGTTTCGAGGTCGTCGTAATCGACGACGGCTCCACCGACGGGAGTGTCGATATTCTCGAACGCCTCGAAGCCGCGTACGGCAGTCTCCGCACAGTATACGACGCGGGCAACGACAATCTTGGCGAAGCCCGGAATCACTCCTTCCAGGTGGCGGAGGGCGACTACGTTCTCGCAGCCATCGACACAGACGACCAATTCACGCACTGCATCCCGGAATTTGTCGATTTCTACCACCAAATTGAGGCAGGGCGGGAGTCAGATTTCTTATTACTAGGAGATGGCATTTATATGGCACCCCGGGAACTCGTGCTGGACGTGCCGTACCGAAGCCTCGGCTACGGCGAGGACAGAGACTTCTATAGGCGGCTTATTGCCAGAGAAGCACTTCTTAGTCTCAGCCACATTCCGGTCCGACATTCTATCGGCTACGATCGCTCTCTCAAGGAGAAGTTCCGCGTCGGGGTCGAGACGATCGTAGTCCAGTTTCAGAGTGGCCTTGACTTCGTTCCGTATATGCAGTGGGCGCTCGATGAGACACTCAATGAGGGCGGCCAGCTGGAGCGCCACCGTGGCCTTGCGCACCTCATTCTCGCGCCGTTCGCGTACGCGCTGTCGCTTACGAAAGCCCAGTACGACGCGCCACCGGAGTTCCGAGACATAGGTCGATACAAGGAAGCACTCCGGGACGTTCACATGACCGCCGAGCAGATGGAAGACCGCCTTGATATCGATATCGACTGGACGGCAGTCGGGCCCCGTGGCCGCGCACTCTTTGACAAAGAGACCGCCGACAACGTCATCGACTAATGGACGCCCCCACAGTCAGCATCCTCGCACCACCCGAGGACCACGGCGGAATCGGACACTACGCCGCGCAGCTCCAAGCGCGGATGGCAGACACCATCGATGCTACACATATCCCACTCTATGCGGAACTCGGCGTTACCGACTACGTTCGCGCAGCGCTCCACGCTACCGAATCCGACGTGGTTCATATCCAGTTCGAGTACGGGTTTTTCCGTCCGAAACTGCTGTACGCGTGGATCTTCTTCTCAGCACTGTTCCTCGGGGCCCGGATTCGTGACGTTCCAGTGGTTGTCACCGTTCATGAGGTGTGGACCCCGGACGTAGTGGGTCGCGTCCAGTACGCCTACGTGTGGTTAGTGCAGCTGTTGCTCGCGATTACTGCAACGCGCCTCGTGTTCATGACTGAGGCCGCAGAGACTGACTTCCGGCCGCGCGACGTGGTGGCGGACCAGCGAATTCCCCACGGAGTCGACACGGATGAAGTCCGGGACATCGAAC
The DNA here is from genome assembly GCF_900107665.1 of Haloplanus vescus. Taxonomy (NCBI): domain Archaea; kingdom Methanobacteriati; phylum Methanobacteriota; class Halobacteria; order Halobacteriales; family Haloferacaceae; genus Haloplanus; species Haloplanus vescus. The sequence goes on along the minus strand of NZ_FNQT01000007.1, from coordinate 26,090 downwards.
CCGAAGAGGCACGAGCGGCCTTTGGGTACAATTCTGATGACACCGTGATCTCCCAGATCGGATACGTATCTCCTCGGAAAGGGACGGAGGACTTTTTGCGTCTGGCTGGTCGCCATCCTGAATACAAGTTCCTCCTCGCTGGAGGCCCACTCCGGGACGAAGACAAACCGTATTTTCAGGATGCCGTCGAGATGGCTCCAGCAAACGTCCACACGACCGGCGTGCTATCCGACGAGATGTTTCACGCGGCGTTTATTGCCACCGATGTCGCCGTTCTCGCCTACCACGATATCCGTCAGAGTGGCATCCTGAACTGGTGTTTCGCATACGGGGTCCCGGTGGTCTGCCGGGCTATCGACCGCTTCCAGGCACTTTCCGCACGGGGCGCACCGCTAGTGCTGTTCGATGAGAGCGGGCACTACCCGTCAATCGACGAAGCCGTCGACACAGCGCTCGCAGAGGCTACTGGTCGGGCAGAATCGATGCGGGCGTTCGGGGCGGAACGGGACTTCTCGCAGGTGGCAAGACAGTATATTGACCTCTACCAGTCGCTGCGCTGAGTCAGCGCTCCCGGACGATAGCCTCGAGTTTCGTCTCAAAATTCTCGTAGCTATACTGCTCGGCGGAGCGCTGAATCTCGTTGGCGTCGAAGTCCGCGGAATCAAACTCGTCGAGCGTCGCTTTGAGCGAGTCGACGGTCGGGTCGAAGTGCAGGCCCGTGATGCCTTCCTCAACCTGATACCGGGTGAACCCTTCGTTTACGCCGAGCAACGGCTTTCCAGCCGTTAACGCCTCGGCCCCAACGAGGCCGAAGTCTTCCTGTTGAGGTGCGTATACCACGGCCGTAGCGCGCGCCACGAGGGATTCGATATCCTCGACGAAGCCCCGGATTTCGATATTGTCGTGGCCACGGGCCATTCGTTCGAGTTTCTCCCGCTGTTCCCCATCACCCGCGACGATCAGTCGTTCATCCCGTCCCTGAAATGCCTCCACAATCAAGTCCATCCGTTTCTCCTTATCAAGGCGCGACCACGTGACGAAATACCCGTCATCCCCTTCATTCCGCCAATCACCAGTAACGGGGGGATACACGACTTCTGCGTCGCGGTCGTAGTAACGCCTGACACGGTCTCGGATGACCTCGCTGTTGGCGACGAACGTGTCGACGTAATCGACAGCCTCCTTGTCGAGCGCACGCCACAGTTTCGCGTACGCTCGCGCGGCGAATCCGACGAATGGGTAGTCGACTCGGTCCATCCGATCCCGAAAGAGATCGTAGAGCCACCGCGGCGGACTGTGAGGGTAGTGGACGACTCGCTGATGAGTGTCCGGGACGTAATATTTCGAGAGGGGCGCACTCTCCAGCAGGACGTCGTACTCGCCGAGTTCGTCGACGCCCTGTGTCATGTCAATGGCCACGCTCGTCGTCTCGAACGGATTCATGCCACTATTCTTCCACTCCAACAACTGGCCCGAGAGACCACTCGTGTACTTCGACTGCCGCATTGCATACACCGTCACGTCCTCGGGGAGTGCCGTTCCCTCTGCGACGTACATGGTGTATATGGGGGCATCAAGCACGCGCGCGGCCTCGACCGCGAACGTCTCGCCACCACCCATACCAGGAAATCGGTCGTGGACGATTGCGACGCGCTCCTCACACATTCTCGGCCACCCGATACACGTCATATTCGCTCACCGGATAGAGAATCCGACCCCTTCGCGTCGCCGGAAGCAATCCGGAACACTCGGTTCGATTGCCCGTCAAAGTGCTCACAGTCGGCGTTGGACGAGCACACATAAGAATATCAGTGCTTGGCTGTGCTCGTCGTGAGACACCACGGGACGGTCGACCACAAATCTCGAAATACGAGTCGTCGTTCTCAGGGCTGACCCACACAACGGACGACTTTTTGTGTCGAAGGGTGTAGACCCTACCGGTGGCAGTGACGACGGTTACCCCCTCCGAGCCCCGTGTGACGAGGCCCACTCCCGAGCCACCATCTCACACACACTTTTCGTCACCGCGCCGGTAGCGACGCGTATGCACGCACCCGAGACGCTCGGCGTACACGAATCGGTCGGCGACGTGTTCCCCGCGACGGTGTTTCGCGATTCCCTCTCGGACACGGACCCGACAGTCCGCATCGTCGGCACGGACGACATCGACGCCTGCGACGCCCTCGTCACCTTCGCGTACGACGACCGCTTTCTCGACGCCGATCTGGACTGGATTCACTCGATTCAGGCGGGCGTCGACCGCTTCCCGTTCGACGACCTGCGCAAGCGAGAGATTGCCCTCACCAACAGCACGGGTATCCACGGCGACGTGGTGGGCGAGACGACGATGGGCCTGATGCTCGCCTTCGCCCGCCGCCTGCACGTCCACCGTTCGAACCAGGAACGGAGCGAGTGGCGCCAACCCGCGTGGGACGACGCCTTCCCCCTCCGGCGGGCGTCGGTCTGTGTCGTCGGACTGGGAACGCTCGGCCAGGGCATCGCCACCCGCGCCGCGGCCCTCGGGATGGACGTGACGGGCGTGAAGCGCACGCCGACGCCCGTCGACGGCGTCGACGAGGTGTACCCGCCCGAACGACTCCACGAGGCCATCGCCGACGCGCGCTTCGTCGCCCTCGCCGTCCCCCTGACCGACGACACGGAGGGCATGATCGGAGCCGCAGAGTTCGACGCCATGCGCGACGACGCGTACCTGATAAACGTCGCGCGCGGGCCGGTGGTCGAGCAGTCGGCGCTCGTCGATGCGGTGGAGTCAGAGCGCATCGCGGGCGCCGGCCTCGACGTGTTCGAGACGGAACCGCTCCCCGAGGACTCGCCGCTCTGGGGCCGGGAGAACGTCATCGTCACGCCCCACGCCGCCGCCTTCACCGACGACTACTACGAGCGGATAGCGACCATCGTCCGCGAGAACCTCCGGCGACTCGGCGCGGGCGAATCGCTGACGAACCGCGTCGTTTAGAGGAACTTCAGCAGGTCGTCGCGCTTCTGGTCGTGGAAGTGGTCGCCGAGGGTGTCGGTCAGGGCGCTGATGTTGCCCCGTTTCGCGGAGATGGGGGCGATGGTGTCCTGCCACTGTTTCCACGGCGGATAGAGGCCGAGGCGGTCACAGAGGTCGTCGAGGCGGTCGTCTCGGTCGTCGACCTTGTCCATCTTGTTGACGGCGACGACGGTCGGAATCTCCAGGTCGCGGAGGAAGTGGAAGAGCTCCACGTCGTGGGGAATCTCGTCGTCGCCGCTGTGGCGGTCGATGATGTCGACGACGCTCTTGCCGTCGACGACGAGGACGCCGACCAAGATGTCGTCGGCGTTGTCCTCCACGTACCGCACCACGTCGGTCTTGATTTGCTCGCGTTGCTCCTCGGAGACGCCGGACATGAACCCGAACCCGGGGAGGTCGGTGAACATGAAGCTCTCCGAGGTCCAGTCGAAGTGGTTGGGTTGGCGGGTGACACCCGGTTTGCGGCCCGTGGAGACGGAGTGGCCGGTCAGTTCACGCATCAGCGTCGACTTGCCGACGTTCGACCGGCCGACGAGGACGACCTCGTCGCAGTCAGGGCGGTCCTCGAACATGGGCGACGTAGACGGCTGAGGGGTTTAAATTCGGCGTGTCGAGCCGAGAGACTATGAGGCGGCGCGAGCGACGACCCGTATGGACAAGGACACCCTCCGCGAACGCGTCTGGGACGAGCTAGAGGAGAGCGGCGAAGCCCGATTCCCGTTCCCGCCCCACGGGCGCATCCCCAACTTCGCGGGGGCGAGCGAGGCCGCAGAGCGCCTCGCGGCGACCGACGAGTGGGCCGCGGCGACGACGGTCAAAGCGAATCCCGACGCTCCGCAGTTGCCCGTGCGGCGCGCGGCGCTCCGGGCGGGGAAGACTCTCTACGTCGCCGTGCCGCGCCTGCGCGACGAGCAGTGTTTCCGGCGCATCGACCCCGGCGTGGACGACGTCGACGCCGCGACGACCGTGAGCGGCATCGACGAGTACGGCGTCCCGGTGGGCCCCGAGGAGATGGCCCCAATCGACCTTATCGTCAGCGGGAGCGTCGCCGTCGACGAGGACGGCGCCCGCGTCGGCAAGGGCGAGGGGTACAGCGACCTCGAATTCGCGGTGTTGCGGGGGTTCGACCTCGTGGGCGACGAGACGACGACGGCGACGACGGTCCACGAGAAACAGGTGGTCGAGACGCCGGACTCGGCGGCCCACGACGTACCGATGGACCTCGTCGTGACGCCGTCGCGGACGGTCCGAACGGAGGCGGGGGCAAAGCCGTCGGGCATCGACTGGGCGGGGCTGGGGGAGCGAACCGAGGAGATGCCCATACTGGAGCGGCTTCGACCCGACGACGCCGACGGCACATAGCGGGTCTCCGCGGCTGTGACGCCGGAATAGATAGACATTTCCCGGGGTAGCAACCGATTCTGTGGGTGTGTCCCTGACTGACCAACTCTCACGTGCGAGTCGCGTCGCAAGCAAGTACTTCGTCGTCTGGGTGGTGCTGGCGTCGGGTGCCGCGCTGGCGAATCCCGACCCGTTTGTGCCCATCCTGAATTACGTTACGCCGCTTCTCGGCCTCATCATGCTGGGGATGGGCCTGACGCTCCAGCCCGCGGACTTCAAGCGACTGGTCGACCGCCCCGTCGACGTGGGCATCGGCGCCGTGACCCAGTGGCTGGTGATGCCGCTCGCGGCCTACGGGCTGTATATCCTCCTCGACCTGCCCGACGCCATCGGCGTCGGCCTCGTCCTCGTCGGGGCGGCACCCGGCGGCACCGCGTCGAACGTGATGTCCTACCTCGGGCGCGGTGACGTGGCGCTGTCGGTTGCCATCACGACGCTGACGACGCTCGCGGCGCCCATCGTGATGCCCGCGTGGACGCTGTTCATCCTCGGCGAGGGCATCGACGTGACGTTCATGGAGATGTTCACGAGCATCGTCCAAATCGTCATCATCCCCGTGATTCTCGGGTTCACCATCCGCTACCTGCTCGACCGGAAGGCGCCGAAGGCGGCCGAAATCGGCGTCGACGTGTTCCCGGTCATCAGCGTCGTCGCCATCGTCGCCATCGTCGCCGGTGTCGTCGGCGCGAACGTCGAGAACATCCTCACGGCGGGTGCGCTCGTCCTCCTCGCCGTCGTCGCGCATAACGCCATCGGCCTCGGCGCTGGGTTCGGTGTCGGCCGCGCCGCGGGCATGTCCGAGGACCGCGTGCGGACCTGTACGTTCGAAGTCGGCCTCCAGAACAGCGGCCTCGCCGTCGCGCTGGCCACGTCGCTGTTCTCGCCGTCCGCGGCCCTGATTCCCGCCCTGTTCAGCGTCTGGCACAACGTCACCGGCCCGGCGCTCGCGAGTTACTTCACGTGGCGCGACGGAGAGGCGTCGGACGACGCCGTCGCGACGGCGGACTGAACGGCGTCAGTCGACGCCGACGCCCCGGCCGCGACGCAGACTATTTGGTCGCCGGGCGTGACGTGCGGCCGTGCGACTCGTTCAGGTGATGGTCCCCGAGGGGAAACGGGAGACCATCCTGCGAACGCTCGACGACGAGGACATCGACTACGTCGTCACCGACGAGACGAGCGACCGCGAGTACACGGCGATGGTGACGTTTCCGTTGCCACAATCCGCGGTCGAACCGGTGTTGGAACAGCTGCACGACGCGGGCCTCGACCGGGAGGCGTACACCGTCGTCCTCGACGCCGAGACGGTCATCTCGCGTCGATTCGAGAAACTCGTGGAGCGATACGAAGAAGACGAGGAGAACGGGAATCGAATCGCTCGCGAGGAACTCGCGGCGCGGGCGCGGTCGCTCGCCCCCGAGTGGCGGACGTTCGCGACGATGACGGCCATCAGTTCCGTCGTCGCGACGGCGGGCCTCCTCCTCGACTCCGCGGCGGTGGTGGTGGGGTCGATGGTCATCGCGCCCCTCATCGGCCCGGCGATGGCGACGAGTACGGGGTCGGTCGTCGACGACCGCGAACTCCTGCTTCGCGGCGTGAAACTGCAGGTCGCGGGCGGCGTCCTCGCCGTCGTCGCCGCCGCGGCGTTCGCCATCCTCCTGCGGACGGCCCACGTCGTCCCGTTGGAGGCGGCGGACGTGTTCGCCATCGACGAGGTTCGGGAGCGCCTCGTCCCCGACGTGCTCTCGCTGGCCATCGCCCTCGGGGCCGGCGCGGCGGGTGCACTCAGCCTCTCGACCGGCGTCTCGACGGCGCTCGTCGGCGTCATGATTGCCGCGGCGCTCGTCCCCCCGACGGCCGTCGTCGGCATCGGCCTCGCGTGGGGGTCGCCCCAGACCGTCTCGGGTGCGCTCGTCCTCGTCCTCGTCAACTTCCTGTCCATCAACTTCGCGGCGCTGGCCGTCCTCTGGCTGATGGGCTACCGGCCGAAGAGTTGGTTCCGGCGCGAGGAGGCCCGCTCGGCCACCCTCAAGCGCATCGCCAGCCTCGGTGTCGCGCTGCTCGTCCTCTCGACGCTGCTCGCCGGCGTCACGTACGGCACCTACCAGACGGCGGCGTTCGAGGAGAACGTCCGCACCACCGTCGACGACACGCTGGCCGACTATGCGGGGCTGGAGCGACTCTCGGTCAGGGTCACCTACGACCAGCGCTTCCCCTTCACCCGCCCGGAGCGAGTCACGGTCACCGTCGGCCACCCGCCGGGGCAGGAGACGCCACGGCTCGCCAGCACGCTCGCCGAACGAATCGACGCGCTCGAAGACCCGGCGTTCCGCGCCGAGAGCGACGTGACCGTCGAGGTGCAGTACGTCGTCGTGGACGTGGCGCGGAGCGAGCGCGCACGCCTGTCAGCGCCGCACGCGTCAACAGGTGTGAGAGAAACCGGCGCGGGCGTCACCGAGACGCCAGCCTAGCGCGACGGCAGGTCGGGTTCCCAATCGACCGTCTCGACGGCCAAATCGAGCACTTCGTCGACGTTCTCGCCCTCGGTGACGCTCATGTAGGCGTCGGCCTCCACATCCCGCGAGCGGTCGCTCTTGTTACAGACGGTGATGACGGGCGCGTCGAAGCGCTCGACGACGGCGTCACGCAGGTCGAGTTGGACATCGATTGGGTAGCCACACGCTCCGCTGGCGTCGACGACGAAGAGGACGGCGTCGGCGAGATGAGAGAGCGCACTGACCGCTTGATTCTCGATGTCGTTTCGCTCGGCTTCGGGCCGGTCAAGCAGGCCGGGCGTGTCGATAATCTGATAGCGGATGTGGTCGCGCTCGAAGTGCCCAATCTGAATCCCGCGGGTGGTGAACGGGTAGCGGGCGATTTCGTTGTCGGCGCGGGTCACGTCGTTGACAAAGGAGGATTTGCCCACGTTCGGATAGCCGGCGACGACGATGGTCGGTTCGTCGGAGCGGATGTCGGGCAGGTCACGGAGGGCGTCCCGTGCCTCGCCGACGCGGCGGAGGTCCTCGGAGACTTCCTCGACCACGTCGGCCATGCGCGCAAAGGCCTGCTTGCGGTGTTTGCGCGCCGTCTCGGCGTCCGTCTTCCGGAGTTTCGAGTTGTACTCGCGCTGAATCTCCTCGACCTGCCGGCTGGCCCACGTCACCTCGGAGAGACTGGCCCGGAGGGCGTCGAGGCCGACCTGTTCAGTGCCGTCGTCGCCGGTGCGTGACGGGATTTCGCGTCGCAACACCGCGTCCGCGAGGTCGCGGTAGAACGGGGCGACGACGCCGAAGTCCGGCCACTCCGTCACCACGTTCTCCAAGTTGTCGGAGAGGATGTTACCAGCGGTCTGGAGCATCGACTGCTGGGCTTCCACCCCCGATTTCGCGCGCCCGGAGCGAGCGGCGCGCGAGAACGCTTTGTCGATGAGTTCCTCCGACCAGGGCGTGGTCGGAAGGCCTTCGAAAATCATTGTCGACGCTTCGACACGCGCGGATAAAAGGTCGTCCGTTCGTCGCTACGCCGTCGAGACGCGCGTGTCCGGGGATTCGTCGTCGGTGTCCGCGCGCCAGCGGACGATGCCGGCAGCGACGAGGAGGGCGCCACCCGCGACGAGCAAAACTGGTTCGGCGCCGAGGACGAAGCGACTCGGGCCGGCGTAGGTCGACACCTCGACGTACAAGCCGGGGTCGAGCGCGTAGTGGAGCGCAGCCCGGAGCGCGTAGAAGAGGACGACGCCGCCCACCGCGGCCGGAACCACGGCGAGGCGTCGCCACCGGAGTGCGGCGACAGACCCGACGACGCCGAGGACGGCGAGGCGAGTGAGTAGTTGCTCCTCGTGGTTCAGCGGCCCGTCCCAACCGGTCATAATCGTGCCTTCGTAGCCCGGGGCGACGTGAACGAGGCCCTGCCGGACGCCGACGAGGACGGCGAGGAGGCCGACGAGAGCGAGGACGATGGGGACCAATCGGCGGCGCTGCATGCGCGCCACTTCGAGCTACGCTGACATCAACGCTGGGGCTACCGGTCCAGATACTCGCCCTGGACGGCCACGACTTCGGCGGAGTCCTCGCAGTCGGCGTACCGGCGCAAGGGTTCGTCGTTGAGTTCGAGAAAGGTCTCGCCCCACGTGAACTTCGAGAGGATGCGCTCGGCGGCGTCGCGGTCACCGAGGATGACCAGTCCGGCCGCCAGCGCTTCGACCGTCGTCAGGCGGAACGGCTTGCCGAAGTTGACGGGGTTGGCGGCGACAAGGTAGGGGAGCGCACGGTGTTCGCCGGGGAGGGAGAAGCGCGCCTCGCCCGCCGACTCCCACGAGCAGTCGAGGGCGACGAGCGTCTCCGTCGCGTCCGCTGGCGAGAGCGCCTGCTCCGCGTGCGGGTTGAGGACGACGCCGTAGGGCGTCGCCCGGTCCGAGCGATGCAGGTCGACGAGGTCGAACCGCGCGAGTTTGCGGGCCGTACACTTCTCGGGGTCGTCGTCGCCCGCGTAGCGCACGTGGAGGTCCACGCCAGAGGCAGGCGGGCGTCGAATAAATGGGTTGTCGTCGGCGCCTTGATGCGGGTGCCGACGAAACGAACGTGCATGGACGACTGCGACGCCGTGCGGGCGTACTACGAGGCCATCGACGAGGGGGACGACGAGCGTCTCCGCGGACTCCTCGACCCCGACTTCGTGCAGGAACGGCCGGACCGAACCTTCGAGGGGCGAGCGGCGTTCGTGCGGTTCATGCGCGAGGACCGCCCCCGCACCGACACCGAACACGTACTGTCCGAGGTGTGTGCAGGGGACGGGGCGGTGTTCGCCCGCGGCCGCTTACGGAGCGCCGAGGGCGACGACCTGTTCGGGTTCGTGGACGTGTTCCGCGTCGGCGAGCGAATCGAGTCGCTGACGACCTACACGAACTAGTCGCGGTCGCCCGAGCCGAGGGCGCTCTCGCCCACCTTCTCGTGGCCCTCGATGACCTCTAGCCCGCCCATGTAGGGGCGGAGCGCCTCGGGGACCGTGACGGTGCCGTCCTCGTTCTGGTAGTATTCGAGGATGGCGACCATCACGCGCCCGACGGCGGTGCCGGAGGCGTTGAGCGTGTGGAGATACTCCGCCGACTCGTGGCGCTCGGGACGGTAGCGAAGCCCCGCGCGGCGCGACTGGAAGTCCTCGAAGTTGGAGGCGCTGGAGACTTCGAGCCACCGGCCGCCTTGCTCGGGGGCGTCGTCGCCGTCGGTGCCCGGCGCCCACACCTCGATGTCGTAGGTCTTCGCGGACGCGAAGGTGAGGTCGCCCGTACAGAGCGAGAGGATGCGGTAGGGGAGGCCGAGGCGACGCAGGACCTCCTCGGCCTCGTCGACGAGGCCTTCCAGACGGTCGTAACTCTCCTCGGGGTCGACGAAGTTGACGAGTTCCACCTTGTTGAACTGGTGGACGCGGACGATGCCGCGCGTCTCGGTGCCGTGTTCGCCCGCCTCGCGTCGGAAGTTGGGCGTGTACGCCTGATGTTTGAGCGGCAGGTCGTCGCTGAGGAGGATGTCGTCGGCGTACATGTTGGTGACGGGCACCTCGGCGGTGGGACAGAGCCACAGGTCGTCGTCGTCGTACTCGGTGGTCTCCTCGCCACCGATGCGGTAGGCGTCGTTGGCGAACTTGGGCAGCTGGCCCGTGCCCTCCATCGAGGAGGACTTGACGGGGACGGGCGGGAACAGGTCGACGTAGCCCTGTTCGCGGTGGACGTCCATCATGAACTGGATGAGCGCGTGTTCGAGGCGGGCGCCCTCTCCCTTCAGGAAGTAAAAGCCCGCGCCGGTGGTCTTGGCGCCGCGTTCCTCGTCGATGATGTCGAGGTCCTCGCCGAGGTCGTAGTGGGGCGTCACCGTCTCGGGCAGGTCGCGCAGGTCGTCGAAGCCGTGGCGGCGGTCCTCGACGTTGTCGCTCTCGTCCTCGCCGACGGGCACGTCCTCGTGGGGGACGTTCGGAATCTCCATCAGGCCCGCTTCGAGTTCGGCTTCGAGTTCGTCGGCACGGGTTTCGACCTCCTCCAAACGCTCTTTGAGCTCTTGGGAGCGCTCGATGGCCTCCTCGGCCTCCTCGTCCTTGCCGTCGGCCTTCAGCTGGCCGATGCGGTCGCTGACTTGGTTGCGCTCGTGGCGCAGGTCGTCGCCCTCGCTTTTGAGCGACCGCCACTCCTCGTCGATGTCGAGGAGTCGGTCGAGGTCAACGTCATCGGCCATTCCCCGGTCGGCGAGGTTCTGTCGCACCTCGTCCGGATTCTCGCGGAGATACTGCCTGCTGAGCATTTGGCCGACCTTCTCGTGGGCGCGACAAAACCGTGTCGGGACACTTGCGACCGACAGAACGTTTTTCACCGCCGCCGTCGGCGTGTGCCCATGGCTACTGGCGACCTCACCGCAGTCGAGGGTACCGACGTCTACTACGTCGACGTGGGCGCGTACGACGTGCCCGGTTACGGGTCGGTCTACATTCTCGACGCCGACCGCCCCGCCGTCGTCGACACCGGACTGGGGACGAACGTCGACGTCATCGTCGACGCCCTCGACGAAATCGGAATCGACTCGCTGGAGTACATCCTGGCGACGCACGTCCACCTCGACCACGCGGGTGGTGCGGGCTATCTGGCCGATATCTACCCCGAGGCGACGGTGCTGATTCACGACATCGGCGTGCGCCACCTGATCGACCCCTCGCGACTCGTCGAGGGGACGAAAGCCGCCGTCGGTGAACAGTGGCAGTATTACGATGACCCGAAACCGGTGCCCGAAGACCGAATCGAGGGGATCGAAGGCGGCGACGAAATCGACCTCGGCGACCGGACGGTCGACGTGATTCACGCCCCCGGCCACGCACCCCATCAGGTCCTCTTTCACGACCGGGCCGACGACGTCCTCTTCTCGGGGGACGCGGCGGGCATCCGACCCGACGACTCCGACCGCCTCGTTCCCACCTCACCGCCCGTCAACTTCGACCTAGAGGGCTGTCTCGACGACGCCGACACCATCGCCGAGCGAAATCCCGACTACCTCTGTTTCGGCCACTTCGGCGCCGTGGCGTTCACGCCCGCCCTGATGGACGAGTACGTGGACGTGCTCTCGTCGTGGGTCGACTCGGTGTGCGAGAAGCGCGCGGAACTGGCGGACGACGACGCAGTCATCGAGCACTTCGTGGAAACGGCAGAGCTCATCGAACCGTGGGGAGAGCGCAAGAGTCGCGCGGAGGCGCGCCTCAACACCAAGGGCGTGCTTCGATACCTCGACCAGCAAGAGTTTTTTTTTGTCCGCTTATCCACCGAGAAAGTAGATATTAACAGAATTTTATCGCCGTAAATCGGTACTAAAACGACGGGTTTTATCCCGATTGGCCGTGTGGTCACACACTATGGAGGTGCGCTGATGGCGGCCGGCAGTGGCAATCTCATCACGCTCGTCGCGGCGCTAATCGGCGTCGGGGTCGTGGCACAGATCCTCTCGGATCGGTTCCGCATCCCGAGTGTCGTCTTCCTGCTCGCGTCGGGTGTCATTCTCGGCCCCGAGGTGTTGGGAATCGTCGGTCCCGACTCGTTCGGGAACGCGCTCTCGGTCATCGTCGGCCTCTCGGTGGCGATTATCGTCTTCGAGGGGGCCTTCCACCTACGCATCGGTCGCCTGCGCGAAGCGCCGGCGGCGACGTTCAAACTCGTGACCCTCGGCGCAGTCATCGCGCTCGTCGGGACGGCCGTCACAATCCACTATCTGCTCGGCGTCGACTGGTTCGTCTCGGCGCTCATCGGGGCGTTGCTGGTCGCCACGGGGCCGACTGTCATCGCGCCCATCCTCGAAGTGGTGCCGGTGCGCAACCGCGTCGGCACCGCGCTGGAGACGGAGGGTATCGTCAACGACGTGACCGCGGCGATTCTGGCCGTCGTCATCTTCGAGGCCATCATTCAGGACGTTCGCGCGCCGGCCGAACTGCTCGCGCTCTTCACTCAGCGACTGGGCACGGGCCTCATCGTCGGCGTCATCGTCGCGGGCATCGTCTTCTACGCGCTGCGATACATCGACCTCTCGCCGGGGAACGCGCCACAGAACGCTCGCCTACTGGTGCTCGGCGGGGCACTCGTCGCCTACGGGGCGGCAGAAGCCGTCGCCACCGAGGCGGGCATCGCTGCCGTCGCCACCGCGGGCATCCTCCTCGGGAACGCCGACGTGCCCTACGAGGAGGAGATTACCGACTTCAAGGGCGACATAACGCTCATCGTCCTCTCCTTTGTCTTCATCACGCTGGCGGCGCTGCTCCAGTTCGAGTATCTCGCTGCTCTGGGGCTGGCGGGCATCCTCGTCGCCGTCGTTGTCGCCCTCGTCATCCGCCCGGCGCTGGTGTTCATCAGCACGGCGGGCGACCGATTCACCCGCGGAGAGCGCCTGTTCATGAGTTTCGTCGGGCCGCGCGGCATCATCCCGGCCTCGGTCGCGACGCTGTTCGCCGTTGAGTTCCGCGCCGAAGGGATGCCCGAGGTGGCGAACGCCCTCGTGGGCACCGTCTTCCTCGTCATCTTCCTCACGGTCGCATTCGAAGCCGGTTTCGCCAGACAGATCGCCGAATTCCTGGACGTGATACCAATGCGTGTAATCATCATCGGCGCCGGAGACGTGGGACGGACCCTCGCTCGGCGCCTCGAAGAACGTGGAGAGAACGTCGTCCTCGTCGAACGGGACGTGAACAGCGTAGAGAAAGCCCGCAACGAAGGGCTGACCGTCCACCACGGCGACGGCACCGACACCGAGGTGTTGCGCTCCGCCGGGGCGGAGAACGCCAAAATCGTCGCCACGACCACCGGCGACGACGACGTGAACCTGCTGGTGGCCCAGCTGGCCGACTCGAAGTTCTCGCCCGACACCATCCTCGCGCGGGTGAACAACCCCGACAACGTGGACGCGTTCGAGGACCTCGGCGTGCGCGCCATCTCCGCCGTCGACGCGACGGCGATGGCCTTCGACGGCTACATTGAGCGACCGTCGCTCGTCAACTGGATGAGCGAAATCGGCGAGAACGGCGAGGTGCAGGAAATCGAGGTCACGTCCGACGAACTCGTCGGCAAGACCCTCTCGGACATCGGGCCGAAGCTCCCGCCGCGATGTCTGATCGCTCTCATCTCCCGCGACGGGGAGACCATCGTTCCCGACGGTGACTGTCGACTCGAACGCGGCGACCGAATCACCCTCATCGGCGACGACGAATCGGTGTTCGAGGCGCTGTCCTTCGCCCACCCCGACGACGAGTGAGCGGCGATTCGGGCGACGACGGTGCAGTCCGGCAATCCGACGGTCTTAAACGGTTGCCACGAGAATAGCTGAGGGATGAGTGACCCGGCTCTCGAAGTCGTCGAGTTCCTCCTGACCGCCCACGTCTACACGGACGACCGGAGTCTCGGCGAGAGCGATCTACCCCCACGCTACCGGCGTGTATTCTGGGCCGACAAAGACGACGACGACACGGACGACGACGCCATCGCTGGCGGCATCGAGCGCCCGCTGATAGTCACCGAACAGACCGCTCGGCAGGCGACGGGCGTCGAACACCCCTGGGAAGCCATTTCCGACCTGCTGTTCACCGAACAGGAGGGCTTCTCCGGACGCATCTCGATTACGCAACTGGACATGGCCATCGACTGGCTGGTCGAGCGCGCCGACCGAGAGCGCCTGGCGACCAACCCCACGGTCGCGTCGGTCGTCGCCGGCCGCGACGACGTGGACGTGACCCTCGAAGAGGCCCGCGAGCAGACCCGGCCCATCCACGCCGACCGCGTGTGGATCGACAGCCTCCTCGACGCCTACTTCGACGAGGAAGAGGACGCCGAGATGCTCGACCTCGTGCAGGTGCGCGCCCCCGAGGAAATCGAGATGACGCTCGACGACCTCGTGCTCACCGCAGACCAAGAGGGTGAGATTCAGAAGATCGTCAAGGCCATCGAACACCGCGACTACCTCGCGGAGATCGGCCTGCGCGAAATCGGCAAACTCCTCTTCGTCGGGCCGCCGGGGACGGGGAAGACGACCGCTTCACGCGCGCTCGCACACGAACTCGGCCAGCCCTTTGTCGAGGTGAAACTGTCGATGATCACCAGTCAGTACCTCGGCGAGACGGCGAAAAACGTCGAGAAGACCTTCGAGGTGGCCAAACGGCTCTCGCCGTGTATCCTCTTCATCGACGAGTTCGACTCGGTGGCGAAGACCCGTCGCTCGGACGAACACGCCGCGCTCAAGCGTGCGGTCAACACCCTCCTCAAGAGCATCGACGACATCAGCCTCATCCGCGACGAGGTGCTCCTCATCGGGGCGACCAACCACCCCGACCAGCTCGACGCCGCCGCGTGGCGTCGCTTCGACGAAATCGTCAACTTCCCCAAGCCGGACCGCCAGATGCGCTCCGACATCCTCGAAGTCATCACCCAACGGATGGACATCGCGGAGTTCGACCCCGGCGAAGTGGCCGAACTCACCGACGGCCTCACGGGGAGCGACCTCCGGATGGTCCTGCGGGAGGCGGTCCTCGAAGCCCTGACCGAGGAGCGGACGACGCTCACGCAGAAGGACATCGTCGATGCCGTGGAGGACTTCGAAGAGCGGGACAACCTGAAGAACATGGACATGATCGACGGCGACTCGGACACCCTCGTCGCTGGCGACGGTGGCCACTCGCACGACCACGATCACGACCACTGAGCGCGGCGAAGAACTCGTTTTGCAGCCTTATTCCGCCCAGCCCGGCCGATAGCTCGGGGCGGGCGTCTCCGGGGCGGGTCGAAGCACCGCCGAGGCGACGGCCGCGACGGCGAGGAAGGGCAGTATCGGCAACAGGAACAGGAGACACAGCGCCGCGACGGCGTGGCTGACCCGTACCATCACCCGCTCTGCAAACGACATACCGAGTGTCGCTCTCCGGTTCATGGTCGGCCGGACGTGACGGACTGCCGTCAGTAAATCGGGTCGGCAGTCAGCGCGAGTCGGTGCGGAGTTGGCCGACGCTGCGCTCGATTTCAGCGACTTTCTCCGTCTGTTGCTCGGCGGCGCGGGCGACCTGTCGGACCTCGTTTGCGACCCGTTCGGACCGGTCGCGGGCGTCGTCGACCATGGCGGCGATTTCCTCGGCGCTCGCGGCCTGTTCGTCCGTCGCCGTCGACACCTCCTGGATGCCCGCCACGGCGTCGCCGACGGCGTCGACGATGTCGTCGAGTTTCTCCATCCCGGCTTCGACCTCCGAGACGCCGGCGTCGATGTCGTCCTCGGTCGCTTCGAGGCTGTCGACCGTGCGTTCGGTTCGGCGCTGTACGTCGACGATCATCGACTCGATTTCGCCCGCCTGCTCTTGGGCCTGCTGAGCGAGTGACTTGATTTCGTTGGCGACGACGGCGAACCCGTCGCTGTCGCGGTCGGCGCGCGCCGCCTCGATGTTGGCGTTCAGGGCGAGGAGGTTCGTCTGGTCCGCGATGTCGTTGATGACGTCGATGACTTCGTCGATTTCGTCGACGGTGCCGCTGAGTTCGTCCACGTCGCCGCGCACGTCCTGACTCGAGTCGCGGACCGACGACATGGCGTCTCGTGCGCCTTGGCTGAGTTCGCGCCCACCCTCGGCGTGGTCGCGCGCTTGTCGACTGGTGTCGGCGACGGAGTCGGCGGTCGAGGCCACCTCCTCGATGGTCGCGCTGAGGTTCGACACCTCGCCCGCCACCTCCTCGGTGCGTTCGGCCTGTTCGTCCGCAATCTCCTCCATCCGGGTGGCGCTCTCGGCCACCTCCTGCGTGATTTCGCGGAGCTCGCGGGTCTGGTCGTCCACGTCGGCGACGAGGTCGTCGAGGGTCGACCCCATCTCGTTGAGAGAGTCGACGACCGTCAGCAGTTCCTCGTCGATGTACTCGTCGGCCTCGAATTCGGCGCGGGCACCGAGGTTACCGCCCTGGATGGCGTGCATGGCCGTGGTGACTTCCTCGACCAAGTCCTCGACACGCTCTCGGCGACGGACCTCCTCAGTCCGGTCCTTGACGAGTTCGACTACGCCGACGAGTTCGCCGTCCTCGTACAGGGGCGAGGCGCTGAAGACGATGTGGCGGGTGTCGCCGCGCGTGTCGGTGAAGGCGCTCTGGTCGCGATACTCCGGGTGGTCGCCGTCGTCGATGCGTTCGACGTCGAACTCCTCGTGGGCGCCCTCGGGCGCTTCGAGGACCTTGTCCGCGAGCGTCTTGGCGCGGCGGCCGTCCTGATACCACGCCTCGCCGACGGAGTCGGCCGTCCGCGCGTCGGCCTGACTGCTTCCCGTCAACTCCTCCATCCCGCTGTTCCACAGGACCACCTCGTGGTCGGCATCGAGAATGAAAATCGGGGCGCCGATGCGACCGACGATGCGGTCGAACGAGAGGGGGAAATCGGCCACGTGCTGGTCGGGGGGTTGGGATACCGTCATGTGGATATGGCGGACAACCAGTTAGAACGTCATATACTTACGGGGCGAATTATCTCGGCTGATAGCGAGTGACACACGTGGCCGAGAGCGTCGCCCGCAGACGGTTTGCCGTACGACCGGTGGGTCGCCGGACCGTCTGCATCACCCGAACCCAGTTACAGTATCTCAGTCGTCGCCAGCGATGTCGAGGACAGCGCGGAAACGCGCCTCGTTCGACACCATCCGGTCGTAGGCTTCGTCGACGTCGTCGAGAGAGAACCGTTCGACGACGGGCGTGATGTCGCGGAGGTCGCTGAACTCGAGGGTGTCCTGCGAGTCGCGGGCGTCGCCGGAGCCCCACCCGGAGACGGAGCCAGCGGTGCCGACGAGATGCTGGATGTCGACCGGGACGGGTTCGCCGGGGATGCCGACGACGACGACGTCGCCGTCGGTGCCGATACCGCCGACGACGGACTCGATGGCGTCTGCCGACGGCGCCGTCGAGAGGACGACCTTGGCGCCACCGAGTTCCTGCAGGGCCTCGGCGGGGTCTCGCTCGCTCGCGTCCACGAAGTGGTCGGCACCCAGGTCGAGAGCGAGGTCACGTTTCTCGGGGCTGCGGGAGATGGCGACCGTCTCGAATCCGGCGGCGTGGGCGTACTGGACCCCGAGATGTCCGAGGCCGCCGACACCGACGACAGCGACGACGTCGCCGGCGCTGGCGTCGCTGTTCCGGAGGGCGTTGTAGGTGGTCACACCGGCACAGAGGAGGGGCGCGGCGTCGACGGCATCGAGGTCCTCGGGGACGGCCGCCACCGCTTCGGCGGGGACCGTCGCGTACTCGGCGTAGCCGCCGTCGAAGGTGAGACCCGTGATTTCCGCGTTCTCACACTGGAGGAAGTTGCCGCGGCGACAGGCCTCACAGGAGTGACAGTGGCCACCGTGCCACCCGGCACCCACGCGGTCACCTTCGCTCCACATCGAGACGTCGTCGCCAACGGCGTCGACGTGGCCGACGACTTCGTGGCCGGGCGTTCGCGGGTAGGAGACGCCGGGGAACGTCCCCTCTTTCACGAAGACATCGCTGTGACAGACGCCGCAGGCGTCGACGGCGACCCGTACCTCGTCGGGGGCGGGGTCCGGAACCGGCTTCTCGACGACTTCGAAATCGGCACCAGCCTCGGGAACCATGGCTGCACGCATCGTATCGGTCATGCAGGAGCATACAGCGGAGCCGGCGGCAAAAGTCCGGGCATTCCGGAGAATAGACAGCACGTCGCACACGGGACGAGAGCGGACAGGACTATTACCGTGGCCGACAAGAGAGCACCGTGACGGGGAGAGCATGCCTGTCGGACTGACCGAGGCGGCGTTCGCGTCGCTCCCGACCCCTGCCGTTGTCCTCGACGAGACCGGCCGAATCGTCGAGTCGAACGCGGCTTGGGAGGCGTTCGCCGACGACCACGACCATCCGCTCGCGCCGGAGACCGACGCGCCGTATCTCGAGGCGTTGGCGCAGTCGTCGAACGAGCAGGCCGCCGTACTCGCCGACCGAGTGCGGGCGCTCCTCGATGCGGAGGCCGACGTGACGGACGGCGAGTACCTGTACGACGCCCGTGGAGAGGCGATTCGCGTCCGATACGCGCTCCTGGGCGACGGCGACGGTCGACACGCGGTCCTGACGCACGCGCCGACCGACAGCCGCACGGACGCAGACGCGGACCTCCACCTCAAAGAGCGCGCGATGGACGCCACACCAATCGGCATCACCATCTCGGACCCGAGCCAGCCGGACAACCCAGTCATCTACGCCAACGCAGCCTTCGAGCGGATTACGGGCTACCCGGTATCGGAGGTGCTGGGTCGCAACTGTCGCTTCCTGCAGGGTGAGGATACCGACCCCGCGACGGTCGACCGGATGCGTCACGCCGTCGACAACTGGGAACCCGTGACCGTCGAGGTTCGCAACTACCGCCGGAACGGCGAGGAGTTTTGGAACGAAGTGACCATCGCACCAATATACGACGAGAACGGCGAGCCGTCGCATTACGTCGGCTTCCAACAAGACGTGACGGATCGAAAGGAGGCCGAAGAGGCCCTCGAAACCGAGCGTGACCGCCTCGCGCTCCTCAATCAGATTGTCCGTCACGACATCCGCAACGACATGTCGGTCGCACTCGGCTGGGGTAGCGAACTCGCTGACCGACTCCCGCCGGAGGAGGCCGATATCCTCGAACGCGTCATGACCGCCGCGACGCACACGAAAGAGCTCACCGAGGCGGTCGGCGACTTGGCCGAGATTCTGGGCCCGGTCGACCCCGAACTCGAACCGGTCCGCCTCGACGAGGTGCTCGAACGCGAGACCGAGCGCGTGCGGTCGAACTTCGACTACCGCACCGAGAGCGTCAACATCAGCGGCGACGACGACCTGCCGGCAGTGGACGTGCTGGCGACGTCGATTCTCTCCTCGGTGTTCGGCAACCTCCTCGACAACGCCGTCTTCCACAACGACAAGACCCGGGTCGAGATTTCGGTCGCCGTCGAAGTCCGACCCGAGACGGTCCTGGTCCGGGTTGCCGACAACGGGCCGGGGATTCCCGACCCGCGCAAGCGCGAAGTGTTCGGTCGTGGCGAGAAAGGCCTCGAAAGCCCGGGGAGCGGCCTCGGTCTCTACCTCGTCGACAACCTCGTGCAGACGTACGGCGGACGCGTATGGATCGAAGACAACGACCCCTCGGGGTCCGTCGTCTGTGTCGAACTGCGACGGGCGAACCCGGACGAACCCTAATCCTCGATGGCCGACGACCACGGCGGATTCGAAGACGTTCGTGAGACGGTCGACGGTCACCCGATGGTGGAGTTACTCGCCTACGCCAAGTCGTACTGGCCGCGGCTGACCCTCGGCATCCTGGCAGCGTTCTGTACGCGCTTTGCCCGTCTCGTCCCACCGCTGCTCGTCGCGACGGCCATCGACCGCGTCATTCTCGGCTCCGCGGAACCAGGACTGCTCGCCCGCGTCGGCCTCCTGCCCGGCGACCCCATCAGCGGCGTGGCGGCGCGGACGGCGCTGCTCGAACAGTTGGTGGTCATCGCGGCGCTCGCGTACGTGATTCGGTCGGTGACGCGCTTTGCCTCGCGGTATCTGCTCCAGTCGGCTGCCCAGAAGATACAGCGTGACCTCCGGACCGACGCGTACGACCACATCCAGACCCTCTCGATGGACTTCTTCGTCGACCACCAGACCGGCGGGATGATGTCCATCCTCAACAGCGACATCAACCGACTGGAGCAGTTTCTCAACACCGAGTTCCGGCAGATAATCCGCGTCGTCGCCACCGTCGGCGGTATCGCGGCGATTCTGTGGAGTTACTCGCCGAAACTCGCCGCCATCGCCCTCGCGCCCGTCCCCATCATCGGCGTCGCCAGCGCACTCTTCCTCCGGTGGATCGAGCCGCGCTACAAGTCGATTCGGGAGGCCGTGGCGCGTCTCAACACCCGCCTCGAAAACAACCTCGGCGGCGCAGCGGTCATCAAGTCGTTCAACCGCTACGGCTTCGAACGCGAACGCGTTGCCGAGCGAAGTCAAGCGTACCACGACGAGAAGGTGGCCGCCCTCCGCATTCGCCGGGCGTTTTTCGCCACCCTCCGCCTGCTGACCGGCGTCGTGTTCGTCCTCGTGCTCTACATCGGCGGCCTCGACAACATCACCGGGGTCGAGGGCGCACTCAGCGCCGGCAGCTTCGCCCTCTTTTTCCTCTATCTCCGGCGCCTCTACTCGCCGATGCGCCGCGTTGGGAAATCGGCCAACAAGTATCAACTGGCCAAATCGAGCGCCGAACGCGTGTTCGGCCTCCTCGGGCGCGAGCCGACGATAACTTCGCCGGCCGACCCGCACCGCCCCGAGGCAGTCGACGGCGCGGTGACGTTCGACGACGTGACCTTCGCCTACGGCGACCGCGAACCAGTGCTCGAAGGGATTTCGCTCGACGTGCCCGCGGGGGCGACTATCGGCCTCGCCGGTGCGACCGGCGCCGGCAAGTCGACGCTCGTGAAACTCGTTCCGCGATTCCACGACGTGGACGACGGCGCAGTGTGTGTCGACGGCGTCGACGTGCGCTCGTACGACCTCCGGGCGCTCCGGGAGGAAGTCGCCGTCGTCGAACAGACGCCCTACCTGTTCTCGGGCACCGTCGCCGAGAACATCGCGTACGGGGACCGCGAGACTCTCGACGGGGAACGCCGCGAGGACGACGCGGCGAGCGAACGCGTCGTCGAAGCCGCGAAAGCTGCGGAAGCCCACGAGTTCGTCGCTGACCTCCCGGCGGGCTACGACACGCTGATCGGCGAACGGGGTGTGAAGCTCTCGGGCGGGCAGCGTCAGCGTCTCGCCATCGCCCGCGCCCTCCTCAACGACCCCGCGATAATCATCTTCGACGAGGCGACGAGCGACGTCGACACCGAGACCGAAGAGCGGATTCAAGAGAGCCTGAACCGACTGGTCGAGGACCGCACGGCGTTCGTCATCGCCCACCGCCTCTCGACGCTGCAAGACGCTGACCGCATCGTCGTCCTCGACGACGGCAACGTCGTCGAGTCGGGGACCCACGACGACCTACTCGCGACGGGCGGGGAGTACGCCAGCCTCTGGCGCGCACAGGCGGACGCCGCCGTCGCCGACGACTGAGTCTGGACAGCCACGACACGCGTTGACGACGAACACTTATTTCGGTCACCGACAGAGTGGCGTCCATGCCGAAGGCTCCAGTTCCGGACGGCTGGCTCAAGGTCGGCCGTCGCGAGTACGAGCACCGGACCGTCGAAGTCGAAGCGAAGTTCCAGCCCACGCCCGAGCGAGACGGGAACTTCGAGGTGTGGCTCGTCGACGAGGAGGCGGAGGAGTCGACACGAGTCGAGAACGTCCAGCCGAACGAGACGGACGCCCGAGAACTCGCCAAGGACGTGATGGAGACGTTCAGCGCCGCGTTCGACGACGCGGTGGCGGACGCCGACGGGGACGAGGCCATCGCGACGGCCATCGAACGCGCCGCGGCCGAGCACCGCGCCTGAGCGAAGGTTAACGACGCCCCCGGGCGAACGACGGGCCATGTCCGACACGCCCGACTCGTTTCACGTCGACGACGTGGCGCCCGGCGAGAAACGACAGGTTCGGTACGCGGTGAGCGAGACGTATCTGGGCGGCTACCGGTCGTACGGACAACGGTGGATGGCCGGCGCGGGACACGACGAGTGACAGTCAACCGAGAGCGTCGACGCCGCAGTGTGTTGAAGAGTGTCACTATCGAACCAAATTAACTATACCCCTCGGTGCAGTGTACGGAACCGACGGTCATGAAACTCGCTACTATCGGTGTGGGCAACGCCGGCAGCAAGGTCATCGACCGGATGGTCGAGTTCGAATCCGAGACCAACCGGAACCTCTGTCGACACGTCCACGCAATCAACACCGCCCGAACGGACCTCGCCAAGCCCGAATACATCCCCGAAGAACAGCGCGTTCTGGTCGGCGACACGAACCAGAAGTCGAAGGGCCACGGCGTCGGCGGCGACGTCGAAATCGGCGCCGAGGTCATGTCCGCCGACATCGACGAGATTCGTCGTGCGTTCGACGACATCGAGATTCACAACGTCGACGCGATTCTCGTCGCTGCGGGCCTCGGCGGCGGCACCGGCAGCGGTGGCGGCCCCGTCGTCATCGACGCCCTCCAAGACATGTACGACGAACCGGTGTACGCCCTCGGCATCCTCCCCGGCGAATACGAAGGCGGCCGCCCGGCGCTGAACGCCGCTCGCTCCCTCCAGTCGTTCGTCAACAAGGTGGACAACTTCATCGCCTTCGACAACGACGCCTGGCGCGCCCGCGACCAGACCATCGAAGAGGGCTACGAGGAGATGAACCGCGAACTCGCGGCCCGAATCGTCACGCTGCTTGCGGCGGGCGAAACCGACGACACGGACGTGGCGGAGAACGCCATGGACTCCAGCGACATCATCCGCACGCTCGCCACGGACGGAGTGTCCTCCATCGGGTACGCCGCCACGGCAGTCGACGCCCAGCCCGAAGGCCTCCTCGACAGGTGGGGCGGCGGCGGCCGCGAGGACGACCCTCTCGACGACGCCAGTCAGGCAACGAAAATCAAGTCGCTCGTCCGCCGCGCCACTAACTCACGGCTGACGCTGCCGTGTGAGGTGTCGAGCGCCGAACGAGTGCTCGTCGTTATCTCCGGCCCGCCGAGCGAGTTCTCTCGGAAAGGCATCGAGAGCGCTCGCCAGTGGCTCGAACAGGAAGCCGAGACGGTCGAAGTACTCGTCGGCGACGACCCTCGGGAGAACTCCTCGCGACTCTCCGCGGCGGTGCTCCTCTCGAACGTCTCGGACGCCCCGCGCATCGACACGATTCAGAATCAAGCGGTCGACGCGCAGGAACAGATCGCCGAGCAACAGGCCGAGCGCGAAGAGAAGATTAACAACCTGATTACGGACGAAAACGACGACCTCGACCCCGTCGTCTGAACCGTGTTTCGAACTGCACGCGACCCAGCCACGCGACGAGGGCAGCGATGAAACTCGCATTAGTCGGTGTCGGTGGCGCCGGGTGCCGCCTCGTCGATACGATTCGCGGCCTCGAGAGCAACGGCGACCGACAGCTGTGCTACGGGAACCTACTGACGATAGACATCTCGCGGACCGACGACGACGACTTCGACCACGTCCCGCGTGACCAACACGTCACCATCGGCGACACGCACCGCGAGGTCGACGACGGCGTCGCCGGCGATCAGGACCTCGCGGTCGAAGTCACCCGGACCGACTTCCCCGAGATTCAGCGCGAACTCGACGAGATTCGGATGCGCAAACTCGACGGCGTGTTGGTCGTGGCAGGGCTGGGTGGCGGCACCGGAAGCGGCGCCGGGGCCGTCCTCGTCGAGCGACTCCAAGAGTTGTACGACAAACCGGTGTACGTCCTCGGCGTGCTTCCGGGCGCCGACGAACCCGATTCGATGGCTGTGAACGCCGCCCGCTCGCTCAGGTCCATCGTTCCGGCGGCCGACAGCACCATCCTCTTCGACAACGACCGCTGGGTCGACGCCGACGCAGAGGACCGGTTCGACCAGCCGAACCAAGAGCTGGCCTCGCGCGTCCTGACGCTGTTCGCCAGAGGCCAAATCGACCCCGAAGCCATCGGCGCCAACACGCTGGACTCCAGCGACATCATCCGCACGCTCTCGCCGGGCGGCGTCGCGTCCATCGGCTACGCCGCGACCGAACTCGAAACCGGTGGCGGCCTCCTGTCGTGGCTCCTCTCGCTTTTCACCGGCGATGACGACGAGGAATCCTCCCAGCGGACCGACGCCGGCCGGATTCAGAGTCTCGTCCAGCAGTCGCTCAACTCGCGGCTGACGCTCCCCTGTGAGGTGTCGAGCGCCGAACGCGCACTCGTCGTCCTGTCCGGACCTCCAGAAGAGCTCTCTCGCCGCGGGTTCGAGAGCGCCCGCCAGTGGCTCGAAGAGGAGACGGAAACCGTCGAAGTGCTCGCCGGCGACGACCCGCGGAGTGGGTCATCGACCATCGCCGCCGTGGTGTTGCTCTCGAACGTCACCGAGGTGCCACAGATAGACGCGATGCAGCGACGCGCCGTCGAACACGAAGTCGACGCCGAGGCGGTGCCGACGGCCACCGAGGACGACGCGAGTTAATCAGCCATTCTCATCGCCCGCCGTCACGCGGGCGAACCGCGTTCGCGAGGGTGACGAGCAGTCCCAGTAGCCACCCGATTGGGGCGGCGAGCCCGGACCACATCGCGACGAACGCGAGTCCGGACAGGTCGAACTGCTGTCGGATCACCGTACTGAGGTTGCCGACGACGAGGAGGTTATCGAGAATCCACGCCGCCAGCGACGTGCTCCGCGGGAGGATGATTTCGCCGAGCGTGGGCGAGAACAGCGCGGCCGTCACGGGCGGCAGGAAGATGGCCGCGACGGCGAAGGGGTACGCGACGACGAACGTCACCCGTCGGCCGCCGGTCCGCGCAGCTGCCCACGCGAGTCCCGCCGACCCCGTCGCGACGACGCTGGCGGTGAGGACGGCCTTGAACCCCGCGGCCGGGAGTTGGCCCCACGCCAACGCCGTCAGCGCACTCCAGGCGACGCCGACGGCGGCCAGGAGCGCGAGCAGTCCCAGTCCGGTCGCGACTTGATTGAGTCGGTGTGTCACGTACCGGACCCAGAAGCCAGCCACCACGAACGGGTACGTGACCCCGATGAGGACGGCCCCGAGCGCACTCCACACCCAGAATCCGACGCGTTCGCGGGTCGTCTGTGGACTCCAGCGAGCCCGAACGGGATGCCGGTTCGACTCACTCGAGAACAGGAGCTGGCGCCACGCGGTCAGTAACCACATCAGATCGGCTCTGACCGCGGTGACGAGGGTAGCGTCCGTCGGCATTGGTTCACGGTTCTCGATTATGGCGGTTAACAGTTTTCGCTCGAACGTCAGCAATCGCGTTCTGTCTACTGAATCGAGTGTACGCCCTTAGAAACGATGTCAACTGTCCGCTATCGGGGAATTACCCGATACCACCAGTAGTGTCTCCACTACCGGGAGAGATATCCGAGGGCCGCTGAATATAGCGAAAAAGCCCTCAGAAATCGGATTCTGAGGGTTCGTGTCAAGCCAAGGGCCGGATTTGAACCGGCGATGGGCGGCTCTGCAGGCCGCTGCGTTAGGCCGAACTCTGCCACCTTGGCGCGTCCGCTACTATCGGTGTCTGTCGCTTAAGCCTAGCGGTCGGCGACGAGACAGCCTCGCTGACGGCTAGTGAGTCGTACAGACGTATCTCTGCGGATGATGAAAATGGAGAGCGAGACAGCACTCGCTCTCGAACAATGAATGAAGTATGAATGGTGAGGCGGCGAATCGGATCTCCCAGAGGGTCGCCCACTCCAGTACTGACCGATACGCAGGCAGGCTTAACGTCCGTGTTCGGGATGGGTACGGGTGTGTCCCTGCCGCTCTGGCCGCCTTCATGCCGACCGACGGAATCGAACCGTCGTCACACCAGGGTCGGTAACGACCGTATGATACGTGCGATCCAGTTAACGCCTGGACCCAATCAGTCAGATCAGGTCACAGTGCGAAATCAGATGAATGTGGCTTGGACTGTTAGTGCTCGCGGGCTGAACGCCTCGTTGCCTCGGCGCGTACACCCCGAGTCTATCGAACTCGTCTTCTA